>NZ_JBLEBI010000229.1:0-8960 GCF_047340315.1 Streptomyces sp. AF1A | reverse complement strand
CGATACCGGTCACCCGCACCACCGACCACGGCACCGCCAAGCTGATGCCCGACGTCGACCGGGAGCGGGCGTGGCTGCTCACGGTCGACGGGGCGCCCCAGTCGTACGTGGACTTGGACGAGCCGACGCACCTCGAGTTCGAGTACGCGCGGCGGCTCGGGCACGTGCTGGACACGGTGGGTGAGGCCGGGCAGGCGCTGGACATGGTGCACCTGGGCGGCGGTGCGCTGACCCTGCCCCGGTACGTGGCGGCGACCCGGCCCGGCTCACGGCAGCGGGTCGTCGAGGCCGACCGGGGGCTGCTGGAACTGGTCGCCGAGTACCTGCCGCTGCCGGAGGGCTCGGGTGTCAGCCTGTACGCCGCCGACGCCCGGGCCTGGCTGGAGTCCGCGCCGGACTCCACCGCCGACGTGCTCATCGCCGATGTCTTCGGAGGCTCCCGCGTCCCTGCCCACCTCACCACGCTCGCCTACGCCCGCGAGGCCGAGCGGGTCCTGCGGCCCAACGGGGTCTATCTGGCCAACCTCGCCGACGCCGCCCCGTTCGGCTTCCTCCGCTCCCAACTGGCCACGCTGGGAGAGTTCTTCGAGGAACTGGCACTGATCGCCGAGCCGGGCGTGCTGCGCGGCCGCCGGTTCGGCAACGCGGTCCTGGCCGCCTCGCACCGCCCGCTCGACGTCGCCGCGCTGGCCCGCCGGGTCGCCGCGGACGTCTTCCCGGCACGCGTCGAACACGCCACGGCCCTGAGGGATTTCATCGGCTCCGCCCGTCCGGTCCAGGACGCCGACGCAGTGCCGTCGCCCTTGCCTCCCGACGGCGCGTTCGGGATCGGCTGACCTGGGACCGGCCGCGTGGGGCCGCGGACATGGCGTGCGCCGTGCCCGCGGGCGGCGGGCGGCCGTCGGCCTCCGCTAGCGCGAGGCGCCCCTCAGCCGATCGGTGATCCTCGCCAGGGCATGGTCGGCAGGGTGCCGTTTGATGAGCCCTTCGCGACCTGCGGCCCGCAGCCGCACCACCGCCACGCCCTCCGGTCCTGGGACCACGACAGCCGTCACAACGGTGGGGTTCAGGCCCCCCATCCCCATGCCGACCATCGCTCGTACGGCGACGCCCCCGCCGTCCCGGGCCTGAGCACCTATGAGACTCCCGACGTCGGACAGAGTCCTGTGCACCAGCTCGGAGACTGCCGTCACCGTCCCGGACAACTCGACAACAGCGGTACTGACGTCCTTCTTCGTCCACTTGAAGCCTCGCGCGGCTCCGCGCGCACCGCCCTGCGCCCCGGCTCCCCCCGTTCCGTGAACTCCGGTTACCGCCCCACTGGCGGCGGCTCCCATCGAGCCGCCCTTCGCACCGAGTTGCATCATCGCGGCGAGCAGGAGCTCGTCCTCACCGGCCTCGTCGAACATGCCCGCCTCCTCGACACCGACACGAAAGGCATCAGTCTTATCACCGGCGGCCTCCTGGAGGGCGGGTGCCGGAGGGGTTTCGAGCGGTCGGCAGCAGGGAGCCCGCCGGCGTGACGGGGCCGCGACGCGGCGGCCCGTGAGGGGCGGTTGAGGGCGTTGGAGGTGACCGGCACCCGGGGTGGGCCGACCGGCGGCCACCACCCCTCGTGGCCGCCGTCGCCCGGCGCCGGCTGGGGAACGCGGCGGCGACGACCCAGCCGTTCGCGCGAGGGCCGGGTCCGCGCGCCGGGGTCAGTCCGCCGTCGGCGTCCCGTGCAGCCTGACCGTGCTGAGGATCTTCATGACGGTCGCGTCCGGCACCTCCCCCTTGACACCCGTGGCGCCGTAGAAGTTCCAGGACACGTAGTCACCTTGCGAGTTCTTGAAGCCGAACGTGATGGCCTTGCCGTCGCTGGCACACTTCGACGTGCCCTTGCGCGGGCTGTTGTGCGACCGGGCCCAGGCGTAACTGCCGGTGATGCCCGAGGTTGTCGTGAACGGCTTGGCCTTCTTGTCGAAGGTGATGCTCTTCTTGTCCGGTTGGGTGTAGCCGCCGTACACCCACCAGGCCGGTGTGTTCACGGCGATCTGGTCGGTGCTCTTGGCACCGCTCGCGCCCTTGGAGCCCACGGCCGCCAGTGAGGTGTCGTCGGTCCTGCCGTCCTTGTCGTCGTCCGAGGTGCACCACTTGGGCTGGTCCTCGGCCGTGCCCGACATCACGATGAGAGGCTTGCCGCTGTCGGACTTCCGGTCCTCGAACCCCATCTCCAGGGTCGGGGACTGCACACTCCAGTCCGCGGGCACGTCGTAGGCGAGGCCCCACTTGGGGTTCACGACGACCTTCCAGCCGGCGATGGTGGGCTTCTCCGTGTTGACGCCGCGCGGGTCGTCGCTGGCGGACGAGGTGGGCGAGGGCGGTGCCGTCGGCGAGTGGCTCGTGTGCCCGCCCTTCTGGGCGGTGTCGTCCTTGCCGCCGCCGTTCTTGCCGAGGACCAGGAATCCGGTCACGCCGGCGGCGACCACGACCGCGACGGCGGCGATGATCGCGATCAGCTTGGTACGGCCGCCGCCGCCCTGCGGCGGCTTGGACGTGGGCACGGTGGGCGGTTGCCCCCACTGCGGCTGCTGCCCGTACTGCCCGGGCTGCGGGTACTGCTGGTATCCGGGCTGCTGGTACGGATTCTGCTGCTGATATCCAGCCTGCTGGTAACCCGGCTGCTGGTAACCCGGCTGCTGGTACGGATTCTGCTGCGGGTTCTGCGCGCCCCCTGGCGGCTGCTGATCTGGCCACATGGCCGGTAACCCTAGTGCGGTGGCGACACGGTTCGGTCACCGGTCGTCGTCAGGGTTGTAGTGATACGCGGAAGAGCTGCGAAGGAGTGCCGTCTCCCTGCTGGTCAGCCCCTGCTGCTCGGACCAGATGTCGATCGGCGAGATGCTCGCCGCCACCGTGCCCATGACCCGGGCGCTGAACCTGGAGTTCCTGGAGACCACTGCGGACCAGGCCGTGGTGTCCCTGCCGGACCAGGGCGCGCACCACAACCACGTGGGCGGGCCGCGCGCCGGGGTGTGACGACCCATACCCACATGCCCGCGTTCCGGGCCGAATGAGATATCCCAGTTGTGGAGGGGATGCGTGACCCGAGGGGCTTCTTCCGGGCGGGAGCTGGAACGTGAGGGGCTGGCCAGCGACGCTACCCGCCGGTAACATCTGGCTCATGACAGTTGAGAGCGCCTCGATGGGCGAGATGCTGGCCACTGCGGTTCCGATGGTGCGGACGCTGAACCTGGAGTTCGTCGAGGTCACCCCGGAGCGTGCCGTCTTGCGACTGCCGGACCAGCCGGATTACCACAATCACGTTGGTGGCCCCCACGCCGGCGCCATGTTCACTCTGGCTGAGTCCGCCAGTGGGGCCATCGTGCTCACGGCCTTCGGCGATCAGCTCTCGCGCTCGGTGCCGCTCGCGGTTCGGGCCGAGATCGACTACAAGAAGCTGGCCATGGGCCCGGTGACGGCCACGGCGACCCTGGGCCGCCCGGCGGCTGATGTCATTGCCGAGCTGGACGCGGGCGGTCGGCCGGAGTTTCCGGTCGGAATCGCCATACAGCGCGAAGACGGGGCCATTACGGGGGAGATGACGGTTGTGTGGACCTTGCGGCCGAATGGTTGAGCCGTAGGCAGAAGACACTGGAGAACCTGTGGGCCGGCGCGGCGGCTTCGTACCTGGCTTTCTTTGGGTGGGCCGGTTCGCGCGTAGCCTCGGGTTTCCCGGGGGATTCCGGTGCCGGGGGAGTGCCGTCGGGCTGCGAGATGGTGCGCAGGTGGCAGCCCCGGGCGGGGGAGTCGGAGTAGGGGGACAGGCGGAACCGTTGGCCATCGGCGGGCAGTTGGTCATGTAAACGGACGACAACGCTGTCCCCGTGCCCGGCGCCACTTGGGGTGCCCCGGCCGGCCACACCACCCGCCCGAGCGGCGCCGGAGCGCGGGGCGCCGCCGTCTCCCCCTCGGCCGCCTCGGTCGGCGAGCCCGTCGAGATCGCCCACGGCAGCCTGCGCACCCTCGCCTCGGGGCGCTGCCTGGACGTACGCGGGGGGCGGGTCGCGGCGGGCGCGAGCCCCGTGCTGACGGCCTGCTCGCCCGCCCCCTCGCAGCAGTGGTCGTACCAGGACGACGGGCTGTTGCGCAGCGCCGCCGACCCCGCCCTCTGCCTCGTCGCCGACCCGGGCACGAAGAGCGTCGCGGTGGACGACTGCGTGGTCCACGCCGGGGAGGTGTCGTACGACGTCGCCGCCGGCGGTGAGATCCTGCTCCGCTGGCACAAGGGGCTCCTGGTCGCCGCGGGTTCGGGGCGCTCCGCGACGCGGGTCGCCGTGGCGGACCGGGACGGATCCAGGGTGCAGCGCTGGGCGATCGAGCCGGATGAGGGCGGGCGGCCGGATGCGACGGCGGCACCGAATGCGCCGGACGGGGAACGGCGGGGCGTGCGGGCCGGTGGTCCCGGGGCGTCGCCCGGGCGGCGGGGCGACGGCGATTCCTCGCCGCCCGGGTATCCGGGGCGCGGGTCCCAGGGGCTCGTGCGCGGTGGCGAGACCCGCATCGCTCAGGTCGGCGTGCACGCCGACCCGCCGTCGGCCGGGCCCGCGGCTTCGGGCGCCGCCGGGGATGCGGCGGGCGCGGTGGAGGCGGTGGGGCGCCACGTTCAGCCGGTCACCGACGCGCTCGCCTCGACGGCCGGTGAAACGGGTCCCGGCGCGCTCGCCTCGGCGGCCGGCGGCACCGGTTCCGGCGGGCGCCGGGCCGTCGGCACGCTGCTCGGCTGAGATGCCGGGCGAAGGGCCGCCTCGCCGGGGCGGCCCTTCCGCGTGCGCGGGGAGCGGGGGCAGAGGCGGGCCGTGTGCGAGTCGGCGGGCGGAGGTCATCCGGGAGGCATGGATCGGGCCCTCGTGTCCCGCCGTGGTGCGGCCGGGTGGGAGGTGGGGACAGCAGGCAGGGGCAGTAGGCAGAGGCAGCAGGCAGGGGCAGTAGGCAGAGGCAGCAGCTAGGGACAGCAGGTAAGGGCAGCAGGTTGGGAGAGTCGCCGAGCGGTTCGACGGGCTTGTGGCGGTGCGGCGCGCGGCGTCGGACCGGCCCGGCCTCCGCGCCGGTCGCGGGTATGACCGATTTTCGTGGCGCTTGCGGCGAATTCGGCGCTCTGGCCGAATCACGGCCACCGCGCGCGAAAAGGACGCGGCGATATTGACCCGTGAGTAGCCCCTCGCTAGTTTCCGGTGCCCTCGCACCAGAGCGTCCCGCCGCACAAACCCCCCACCGTGCTTTTCTCGCCGATTGTGTCGGAGCATCATGACCTCGCCCGTGCGCGCCCTCGATCCGATCCTGTGCATCACCCCGTTCGCAGAGCCCGACGCCGGCCTGGCGGCGGCCGCCTCGGCTGCCGGCGCGCTCGGCGTCCTCGACCTCGGCACCGGCGACCGAAGATCCCGCGAGGAACTGGCCCGGCTGAGACGGACGGCGCCCGGGCCGTTCGGCGTACGGGTGACCGCGCGCTGCGCCCTGACCCCCGCGGACCTGGCGGGCGCCCCCCGCACCGTCGTCCTCGCCGCGGACGCGCCGTGGTGCCCGGCCCAACTGTCCGACGCTTACCAGGTGTTGGCGGAAGTCACCGATCTCGGGCAGGCCCGGACGGCCGTCCGGGCAGGAGCGCACGGGCTGATCGCCCGGGGTGGCGAGAGCGGCGGTCGGGTCGGCGAACTGAGTACCTTCGTCCTGCTTCAACAGCTGCTCGGCGACGAGGAGTTGAGTGGATCGCCGGTCTGGGCCTGCGGGGGGATCGGCCCGCGTACGGCGGCGGCAGCCGTCGCGGGCGGAGCCGCCGGAGTCGTCCTCGACAGCCAACTCGCCCTGCTGCCCGAGTCACGCCTGCCCGAGCCGGTCCGGGCGGCGCTGCGGTCCCTGGACGGCTCGGAGACGGTGGTACTGGGCGGACACCGGGTTCTGAGACGGCGCATGCCCGACGCCCCTCAACCGCCCGCCGACGACCCCGGAGCCGTCGCCGCGCTGCTCGGCGCCCAGGACCCGCGCCGCCACCTGCTCCCCGTCGGCCAGGACGGCTTCCTCGCCGCCGAGTTCGCCGAGCGATGGGGGAACGTGCGCAGGGTGGTGCACGAAATCGCGGCAAGCATCCGGGGCGTGCTGGACTGCGCGCCGGGCGGTCGCACCGAGGGCAAGGGGGCGGTTTCGAGAAAGGGGGCCCACGGGACTCGTCCCGCTCGGGTACTGGATGCGGCGGCGGACGGTGTGCGGCAGTCGGGTGAGGCGGTGGCGGGTTCTGGGCCCGTTCCGGCACCGGCTCGGGCGGCGGTCGGTGCGGGGCAGTCGGGTGAGGCGGCGGCCGGTTCTGGGCCCGTTCGGGCACCGGCTGCGGAGGCGGACCGCCCGGACCCCGGCAGCGCCCTGCGCCCGGGTTCGGCGATGAGCCGGGCGCTGGGGACGCGGTTGCCCGTGGCGCAGGGGCCGATGACGCGGGTCAGCGATCAGGCCGGGTTCGCCGCTGCCGTCGCCGCGGACGGGGCTTTGCCCTTTCTGGCGCTGGCCCTGGCCGACGGCGCGCGGGCCCGGACGATGCTGAGGGAGGCGCGGGCCGTGCTGGACGGGCGGCCCTGGGGCGTGGGCCTGCTCGGTTTCGCGCCCGAGGAGGTCAGAAGCGCACAGCTGGACGCCGTACGGGAGGTGCGGCCCACGCACGCCGTCATCGCGGGCGGGCGGCCCGCCCAGGCGCAGGTGCTGGAGCGGGCCGGGATCCACACCTTTCTGCACGTGCCCTCGCCCGGGCTGCTGCGGCAGTTCCTGGAGGCCGGCGCGCGCAGGTTCGTGTTCGAGGGGTCCGAGTGCGGCGGGCACGTCGGGCCCCGGGCGTCGTTCCCGCTGTGGGAGGCCCAACTCACCGTTCTGCAGGACTTCCTGGCCGACGCCGACGCCGACACCGACGACGGAACCGCGCGGCAGCTCGAGGTGTTCTTCGCGGGCGGCATCCACGACGAGCGGTCCGCGGCGATGGTCGCAGCCCTGGCCGCACCGCTCACCAGCCGAGGGGCCGCGGTCGGCGTCCTCATGGGCACGGCCTACCTCCTCACCGAGGAAGCCGTCACGCACGGCGCCATCCAGCCGCTCTTCCAGCGGCAGGTTCTCACCGCCGACGCGACCGCCCTGCTGCAGACCGCGCCCGGCCATGCGACCCGGTGCCTGCCCAGCCCGTTCACCCACGACTACCGGGACCGGGAGGCCCGGTTGCGGGCGAGCGGCATGCCGGACCGCCAGGTGTGGGAGACACTGGAACGCCTCAACGTGGGCCGGCTGCGCATCGCGAGCAAAGGCCTGGTGCGGGCGGACGACGGCGGGCTGAGCGCCGTCGACGAGGAACGGCAGCTCGCCGACGGGATGTTCATGGCGGGCGAGGTCGCCGTCCTGCGCTCGGCGACCACCACCGTGGCGGCCCTGCACCGAGCGGTGACCGACGGCGCCCTCGGCCTCCTCGCGGCGCGCGCCAAGGCGCCCGGCCCCCGCTCCGCCGCCGAGCCGGCGCCGCCCGCACCGCTCGACATCGCGGTCGTCGGCATGGCCTGCATGTTCCCGCAGGCCCCCGACCTCGCGACCTTCTGGTCGAACGTCGTCGCCGGGCGCGACTCGGTGACCGAGGTGCCGGCCGACCGTTGGGACCCCGCGGTGCACCACGCGGCCGGCAGCACCGCCTCGAAGTGGGGCGGCTTCCTGCCCCGCATCCCCTTCGACCCGCTGCGCTACGGCATCCCGCCCGCCTCCCTCGGCAGCATCGAACCCGTCCAGCTGCTGTCGCTGGAAGCGGCCCGCCGGGCACTGGAGGACGCCGGATACGGGGAGGAGGGGCGGGAGTTCGACCGGTCGCGCACCTCCGTGGTCTTCGGCGCGGAGGCGGGCAGCGACCTGTCCAGCGCCGTCACCCTGCGCGCCGTACTCCCCTCGTACTACGGCGCCGTCCCCGGCGCGCTGGACGGGCAACTGCCCCGGCTGACCGAGGACTCCTTCCCCGGCATGCTCGCCAACGTCATCTCCGGACGGATCGCCAACCGCCTCGACCTCGGCGGCGCCAACTACACCGTCGACGCCGCCTGCGCCTCCTCCCTCGCCGCCCTCGACGTGGCGTGCAAGGAACTGGTCAGCGGCACCAGCGACGTCGTCCTGTGCGGCGGCGCCGACCTGCACAACGGCATCAACGACTACGTCCTGTTCTCCTCCGTGCACGCACTCTCGCCGACCGGACGCTCCCGCGCCTTCGACGCCTCCGCGGACGGCATCGCGCTCGGCGAGGGCGTGGCCTGCGTGGTCCTCAAGCGGCTCGCGGACGCCGAACGCGACGGCGACCGGATCTACGGCGTCGTGAAGGGCCTCGGCTCCGCCAGCGACGGCCGCTCCCGCGGTCTGACCGCTCCCCGGCCCGAGGGCCAGCGGGCCGCGCTGCGACGCGCGTACCGCGCCGCGGGGGTCTCGCCCGCCGAGGTCGGGCTGGTGGAGGCGCACGGCACGGGCACCGTCGTCGGCGACCGCACCGAACTCGCCGTGCTCGGCGAGGTGTTCGCCGAGGCCGGCGCCCGTCCCGGCGGCTGCGCGCTCGGCTCGGTCAAGTCGCAGATCGGGCACACCAAGTGCGCCGCCGGACTGGCCGGCCTGATCAAGACGACCCTCGCCCTGTACACCGGGGTCAAGCCGCCCACCCTGCACCTGGAGCGGCCCAACCCGGCCTGGACGCAGGGCGACAGCCCGTTCGTCTTCCACAGCCGTGCCCAGCCGTGGGCCGCACCGGCCGCCGAACGCGCCGCCGGGGTCAGCGCGTTCGGCTTCGGCGGCACCAACTTCCACGCCGTGCTGGCCGCCCATCCGGACGCCGTACCGCCGCGGCAGGCCCTGGACGCGTGGCCCGCCGAGCTGTTCCTGTTCCGGGGCGGGGACACGGCGGCGGCCCACCGGGAGGCGGCGGAGCT
>NZ_JBLEBI010000228.1:0-9110 GCF_047340315.1 Streptomyces sp. AF1A | reverse complement strand
GAGCGTTCCAGGTCGTCGGCGGTGCCCTCGTCCGGTCGCGGGGCGGCGTGAGCGCGGTGCCACGCCCTGCGGTCGGGGTCGAGGCGGGGATCGGTGGCGTCCGCCAGTGCCCGGTGCACCGCGCGGCGCTCCGGCGCGGAGGCCCCTCGGTAGACGGCCGAGCGCACCAGCGGGTGGTGAAAGCGCACCCTCGCGCCGAGCTCGACGAGCCCCGCGGCCTCGGCCGGCGCCGCGGCGTGCGGAGGTATCTGCTGCAGTCCGGCCGCGCGCCACAGCAGGGACACGTCTCCGGTGGGCTCGGCCGCGGCAGTGAGCACCAGGCGCGCGCTGTCCGGTGGCAGCGAGCGGCACTGCTGCTGGAAGGCGTCCTCGATGCGGCTGTCCAGGGGCCGCCTGCCGGGAAGCCAGAAACCGCCGGCCAGTTCCGCGGGCGCGCGGGGCAGGTGAAGCAGTGCCATCGGGTTGCCGTGGGCCTCGGCGATGATCCGATCCCGTACGAGCGGGTCGAGCGGCGCCCGGACGGCCGAGGCCAGCAGGGCCCGGGCGTCGGGCTTGCCGAGGCCGTGGACGGTCATGTCCGGCAGGCCGGCCAGCGCCCGGTCGTCGCAGGGCTCGCGCAGGGCGAACAGCAGAGCCGTCGAGTCGGCCATCAGCCGTCTGGCGACGAAGCCCAGTACCTGCAGGGAGCCCTCGTCCAGCCAGTGCGCGTCATCGAGGAGGCACGCCAGCGGCCGGTCCCTGGCGGCGGCCGCCAGCAGACCGAGCACGGCCAGGCCCAGCAGGAAGCGGTCCGGTGCCTCGCCCTCGCGCAGCCCGAACGCGACGGACAGCGCGTGGCGCTGCGGCTCCGGCAGCTCCTGGAGCCCGCCCAGCAGGGGTGCGCACAGCTGGTGCAGGCTCGCGAAGGGGAGTTCCATCTCCGCCTCGATGCCGAAGACGCCGACGGTGCGGAACCCGACGGCCCGTCCGGCCGCGTAGTCGAGCAGCGCGGTCTTGCCGATCCCCGCCTCGCCGCGCAGGACCAGGACCGCGCTGCTCCCCGCCCGCGCCGTGGCCAGCACCCGGTCCAGGGCGGCCAGCTCGCGGTCCCGCCCCAGCAGTCCGACCCGGGTATCGCCGGGGGACACGTGCATGGCCGATCTCCTGACCACTGCTCGGCGGATTTCAAAGGGTTTCGGGGGGTTCGGTGCGTGTGGGGATCAATGCCCATTGTGGACCCGCGGCTCCCGGGTCACCGCCCCCGCGCCGCCCGATCCCCGGGGCCCGGCCACGGGGTGACCCCGGGGGTTTCCCGGGGCCGACGCATGCCCGACCTCGGACAGGGTGGACGAGCCGGTGACACGAGGTCGCCGGCCGCAGCAAGGAGACACACGCCTATGTCCACAACCCCCCGCACTCCGGAGATCCGGCCGTTCACCTTCGAGTTCTCCGACGCGGAGCTCGACGACCTGCGTGCGCGCATCCTGGCGGCGAGGTGGCCCGAGAAGGAGACCGTCGAGGACCAGTCGCAGGGCCCGCAGCTGGAGACGATGAAGGAGCTCGCGCGCTACTGGGCCGAGGAGTACGACTGGCGCAGGGTCGAGGCGCGGCTGAAGGCGGTGCCGCACTACCTCACCGAGATCGACGGGCTGGACATCCACTTCATCCACGTCCGCTCCCGGCACGAAGACGCCCTGCCGCTGATCGTCACCCACGGCTGGCCCGGCTCGGTCGTCGAGCAGCTGAAGATCATCGACCCGCTGGTCAACCCCACCGCCCACGGCGGGAGCGCGTCCGACGCCTTCCACGTGGTGATTCCCTCCATGCCCGGCTACGGCTTCTCGGGCAAGCCGGCCGCGAAGGGCTGGGGCCCCGAGCGCATCGCACGTGCCTGGGGCGAGCTGATGAAGCGGCTGGGCTACACCCGGTACGTCGCCCAGGGAGGCGACTGGGGTGCGATCGTCACCGACCTCATGGGCGCCCAGGAGCCCGAGGGGCTGCTCGGCATCCACACCAACATGCCCAAGGTGATCCCGGCCGACATCGACGCCGCGCTCGCCGCGGGCAACCCGCTGCCCGAGGGCCTGTCCCTGTCCGACGAGGAGCAGGCGGCGGTCGACTCGCTGGACTTCGTGTACCGGCACGTCTACTACGCCTACATGATGGGCTCGCGCCCGCAGGCGCTGACCGGTCTGGTGGACTCCCCGGTCGGCCTGGCCGCCTTCCTGCTCGACCACGACGCGGCCAGCCTGGCCCTGATCTCCCGGTCCTTCGCCGGCGTCAGCGAGGGCCTGACCCGCGACGACGTCCTGGACAACATCACGCTCTTCTGGCTGACCGGCACGGCGGTCTCCGCGGCCCGCCTGTACGCGGAGAACACGACCTCCTTCTTCGGCATCAACGGCGTGAAGCTGCCGGTCGCCGTGAGCGTCTTCCCCGACGAGCTCTACCGGGCCCCCAGGAGCTGGACGGAGCAGGCCTATCCGAACCTCGTCCACTACAACAGGCTCCCCAAGGGCGGCCACTTCGCCGCCTGGGAGCAGCCGGAGCTGCTGGTGGGCGAGATCCGCACGGGCTTCCGCTCGCTGCGTTAGGTGCGTCGCCCGGTGATCCGCGACCGGTGATCCGGACGGCTGCCGACGATGCCGGGGCGGCCGAAGGGCTCCACCGCGGGCACTCGGCCGCCCCACCCGCGCCGTGCGCACGGACACCCGCGCCGTGCGCACGGATCGGTTCAGGCCGGCCTGCCACAGGTTCGGGCCGAAGACCTCGTACCGGATGTCGTGCGGAGCCACCCCGCGCTCGATCAGCCGGCCGCGCACCGCCCGCACGCGGGCCCGGCCGCGCCACGCGCGGTCGGGCCACCAGGGCGGGCGCGGCCCATTCAGCTGCGCCGAGCCGGCCCGGAACGGGGGCGTCCGCTCCACCGACGGCGGAAAGACGGTCCGGACCGAGCAGCCCCTTGCGGGACCGCGGTCCCGGGCGGGGCCCGCCTGATTCTCCCCGTCCCGGCTGACTCCCGCCGCTGGGCGCGCTGTTGCGGAGGCCGGGGACCCGGCGTTGCAATCAAGTGTGAGGCTCTTCGGCAGTGCCGTAGCGGCCGGCCGTCCCGCTCCGGGCACAGGGGCCGGCCGGAAGGGGCTCAAGGCCGACGCGCTGGGCTTGTTCTCCTCCGTGGCCATGAGCCTGGCCTCGACCGGCCCGGCCTACAGCCTCGCCGCCACGCTCGGCATCATCGTGGCCGGCGTCGGGCTGCAGACCCCTATCGTCACCATGCTGGCGTTCGTCCCGATGCTGCTGGTCGCGTTCGCCTTCCGGGAGCTCAACGCCAGCAACGCCGACTGCGGTACCACCTTCACCTGGGCCACCCGCGCCTTCGGGCCGCGCACCGGCTGGATGGGCGGCTGGGGACTCATCGTCGCCAACATCATCGTCATGGGGAACCTGGCCGAGATCGCCGCCGCCTACGGTTTCCGGCTGGTGGGCCTCGACAGCCTGGCGGACAGCCGGATGTGGATCACCGTGGCGGGCGTCGCCTGGATCGCCGCGCTGACTGTGATCTGCTACGTCGGCATCGAGGTCTCGGCCGCCGTCCAGCGCTGGCTGCTGTGCCTGGAGGTGGTGGTGCTGCTCGTGTTCGCGGTCGCCGCGCTGGTCCGGGTGTACACCAGCCCTCCGCCCACGGCGATCCATGTCTCCGCCTCCTGGTTCGACCCCTTCCAGGTGTCCTCGGCGAACGCCCTGACCTCGGGCGTCCTCGCGGGGGTCTTCATCTACTGGGGCTGGGACACCGCGTTCGCCGTCAACGAGGAGACCGTGGACAGCCGGCACGTGCCGGGACGCGCGGCGGTCCTGTCCACCGTGCTGCTCCTGGTGATGTACGCGCTGGTGTCCACCTCTGCACAGGCGTTCGCGGGCGTCGGCACCTCGGGCATGGGGCTCGCCAACCCGCACTACGCCGACGACGTGCTGTCCGGGCTGGGCGCGGCCGTCTTCGGGACCAGCGGGACGGGGCTGCTCCTGTCGCGCCTGCTGATCCTGATGGTGCTGACCTCGGCGCTGGCCTCCGCGCAGACCACCATCCTGCCGCTGGCCAGGACCGTTTTCGCCATGGCGGTCCACAAGGCCGTCCCGGTCCGGTTCGCCCGCATCCACCGCAGATTTCTCACCCCGACCTGGGGCACCGTCGGCATGGGGGCGGCCTCGATCGCGCTCTTCCTCGTCCTGTCGGTGTCCAGCCGGAACGTCCTGGGCGACACGGTCGACTCGGTCGGCCTCGCGATCGCGTTCCAGTACGGCCTGACCGCCTTCGCCTGCATCTGGTACCACCGCAGGGTCCTCACCCGCAGCCGCAAGGACCTGCTCTGCAAGGGCGTGCTGCCGGGGCTCGGCGGTGTGATCATGGCCGTGCTGTTCTTCTACGCCGCCTTCGGCGTCTACGCCAGCCCCGGATACGGCTCGACCGTCATCGACCTGCCGGTGATCGGACCGACGGGCGGGGTCACCGTCATCGGCCTGGGCGCCCTGCTGATCGGCCTGCTGCTGATGCCGATCGTCACCCGGGGCCACACCGTGGCCCTCAAGCTTCAGCGGAGCCTGCTCCCGGGCCGCCTGCCGCCGCACGCGGCCGTCGACACGGCGAGCCGCTACCTGCCCGCCGACAGCGGGTCCGGGGTGGGCGGCGACTGGTATGACGTCATCCCGCTGTCGGGCACCCGGGTCGGCCTCGTCGTCGGGGACGTGCTCGGGCACGGGCTGCGCGCCGCGGCCACCATGGGACGCCTGCGCACCGGAGTGCGGGTCCTGGCCCGGCTGGACCTGAGCCCGGACGAGCTGCTGTCCCGCCTGGACGACCTGGTCGAGCAGACCGGGTACGAGCGCCGCGCGAGCCACGGCCTGGCCCGCGGCACACAGCGGCCCGACGAGGCGCTGGGGGTGACCTGCCTGTACGCGGTGTACGACCCGCTCTCGGGCCGGTGCAGCCTGGCGCGGGCCGGGGAGCCCGGGCTGGCGGTCGTCGCGGCGCGCACGGGCGCCGTCGACTATCCGGTGCTGCCGCCCGGCCCGCCGCTGGGCATGGGCGGCCTGCCCTACCAGAGCACGGAGCTGGAGTTGGCTCCGGGCAGTCTCGTCGCGCTGTTCACGGACGGCCTGCTGCAGGCGGCCGACGGCCGGGACGCCGGCCGCGCGCAGCTGTCCGAGGTCCTCGCCGGGGACCGCACGTCCCTGGAGGAACTGTGCGACCGGGCGGTGTGGACCCTGCTGCCCGGCCCGGTGGACGTGGACGCGACGCTGCTCGTGGTCCGCACGCGCCTGCTCGACCGCAACCAGTTCGCCCAGTGGGACCTGGCCCCGGACCCGGCGGCGGTGGCCACCATCCGCACCGCCGTCGGCAAGCAGCTCACCGACTGGGAGCTGAGCGACCTGGCGTTCGGCACGGAACTCATCGTCAGCGAACTGGTCACCAACGCCATCCGCTACGTCGGCGGCCCCATCCAGGTACGCCTGATCCGCGACCAGGCCCTGATCTGCGAGGTCTCCGACACCGGGCACACCACGCCCAACCTGCGGCACGCGGCGAGCGACGACGAGGGCGGCCGGGGCCTGTTCATCATCGCCCAGATGACCCACCACTGGGGTACGCGCTACACCCCCACCGGCAAGACGATCTGGACCGAGCAGTCCATGCCGTCGGCGGACGTCCCGTAGCGCGGATCCGCGGCTCCCGCTCAGCGGCCGCGCGGCCCGTCGCCGGACCGGCGGTGCTTGACGTGCCGGCGGACGGTGCGCCAGCGGGACCGGGTCTGCTCGAGCAGGCTGTTCCACTGGCGGCGGACCTCGTCGTCCGGGGTGCGCTCACCCCGTGCGATCCGGGCGAGCTCGTCCCGCACCTCGCGGCCCAGCACGGCCGCGCCGACGACGAGGAGCATCACCGCGAAGAGCGCCGAGACCATCGCGAAGACGGCTCCCACCACGCCGTAACGCCTGACTGAGGAGTTGAACAGGATCGGCAGATAGATCGTCGCGCCCACCGAGTAGGCCGCGGTGGCGACGGCCCCGGCGAGCCCGAAGGGCACCAGATCCCGCCAGCCGACGCGCCGCGCGGTCAGCAGCACTCCGCTCCAGACGAGGAAGAGGGCGGTGACCGGCAGCTCGCCGGCCACTGATGTCAGATGCGCCCGGCTGTCGGCGGGCAGGGCCTGCAGCAGGATGCTGACCAGGGCGTAGCCGATGGCGGACAGCAGCCACCACAGGCCGTTGCGGGTGTTGCGCACGCTGAGCGGTTTGAGCTCCCAGGTCTGTTCGAACAACCGCTGAAGGGCCCGGGTGAAGCTCAGGGCCGAGATGGCCAGGAACACCACGCCGAGGACACCCCCGCCCGTGCTGTCCTGCCCGGCCGGGAAGAGGGACTGGACCGAGGCGGCTCCCGGCCCGGTGAGGCCGTACCTGCTGACGATGTGCTGGGCGACGTCGTACGACGTCAGGCTGTGCAGCACGGTCGCGCCCACGATCGCCAGCGGGACCAGCGCGGTCAGGGCGCTGGAGGCGAGGGCCATGGAGCGGTCGAAGCCCGCCACCTTCTGGAACCGGCCCAGGACGCGCAGCGTGAAGGCAGGACGCAGCCAGAACGTCAGGGCTGTGAGCAGGCGCCGGGCACCGTTCTCCGCCGTCGTGCCCTCCGTCGGGGTCGGCTGCAAGGGGCGCTGCGAGCCTAACCGGCCGCCGCGGCCGCCGCCGGGCACCGACACGGCGCGCGGGCCGGGCGCCGTCCGGAGTCGTACGGGGCCCGCGCGGCCCGGCCGGATCCGAACCGGTGGCACCGGCGTCTGTCCCGGTATGGACCTCCACAAGCCGCCGCCGCGGCAGCCCGAAGGGTGCCTTGTCGTCGCGATCCGCATGCCGGTGCGGATCGTCGTCCTCGTCCTGGTCGTGCCGGTGCGCATGGTGTGGGACGCGCTCGTGGCCGCCGGGCGGCTGCTGCGGGACACCGTGCTCGGACCGCTCGGGCGGGCGCTGCTGCGGGCCGCCGAAGTCCTGTTCGTGTGGCCCCTGGTGGGGCTGTGGCGGTACGTGCTGGTCCCTGGGGGCCGGGCACTCGCCTGGCTCTGGGCGGTGCTCGTCGTCGTACCGGCGCGGTGGATCCACCGCCGCGTCCTCACGCCCGCCGGGCGGGCCGTCGCCTGGCTGGCCCGGTACCTGCTGGTCGTCCCCGCGCTGTGGCTGTACACGCGGGTCCTCGCGCCCGCCGGGCGGGCCGTCGCCTGGGGTGTGCGGGGGCTCGGGGCGCTGCTGGGCCTGCTGGCCACCGGCGTCGGGCTGGCCCTGTACTGGGCCGGGCGGGTCCTGCTCGTGCTGCCCGGCCTCGTGCTGTGGCGATGGGTTCTGATGCCGGTTGGCCGGGTCCTGGCCGTCGTCGCACGGGAGGTGGGGGAGGCCCTCGGGCACGCCTGGCGGGTCGCCGGGCACCTCTCGCGGGCCGTCGGGCGGGTACTCGGCACCCTCTTCCGGTGGATTGTCGTGGTACCGGTGCGCTGGGCGTACCGGACCGTGCTCACCCCCGTCGGCCACTTCGTGCGGGACGCCGTCCTGCGGCCGGCCGCCGAGGCCGCCCGCGCGGTGGGCCGGGTCACCCGCCAGGCGCTGTCCGCCGCCCGCGACACCGCGCGGCAGGCCCGCGCCGACCTGCGGCGCGCGCTCTTCGGCGGGGGCGGGGAACCGGCGGCCGTGGACCGGCGGGAACCTCAGGGCCCCGCGGCACGTACTCTTGGTAGCAGTACGACCGCTCTCACGAAGGACTAGGACACTGGGCAAGCGACAGCCCGAAGGCCCGCCGCCCGCACCCGCGGTGCAGCGCATTCGACTGCGCTACACCAAGCGCGGCCGCCTGAGGTTCACCAGCCACCGAGACTTCCAGCGCGCCTTCGAGCGTGCGCTGCGCCGCGCCGGGGTGCCCATGGCGTACTCGGCCGGGTTCACGCCGCACCCGAAGGTGTCGTACGCCAATGCCGCACCCACCGGCACGGGCAGTGAGGCGGAGTATCTGGAGATCGCGCTCACCGAACCGCGCGACCCGGAGACGCTGCGCGTCCTCCTCGACGAGTCGCTGCCCGCCGGGCTCGACGTCGTCGAGGCGGTCGAGGCGCGGACCTCGGGACTCGCCGACCGGCTGACGGCCTCCGTGTGGGAGCTGCGGCTGGACGGCGTGGACCCGGCCGACGCCGAGCGCGCGGTCGAGGCCTTCACCAGGGCCGAGACCGTCGAGGTGCAGCGCATGACCAAGAACGGCGTCCGTACCTTCGACGCCCGGCCCGCCGTGGCGGGCCTGGAAACGCACGGTTCGCCGGCTGATAGGCCGACCGACCAGCCCTGTGCGATACTGCGGCTGGTTGTTCGGCACGTGACGCCTGCCGTACGACCCGACGACGTCCTGTCCGGTCTCCGCGCCGTGGCCGACCTGGCGCCGCCGGTCCCCGCAGCGGTGACCAGGCTGGCGCAGGGGCTGTTCGATGAAGAGACCGGCACGGTGACCGATCCGCTCGCGCCCGACCGCGAGGCAGCAACGGCCCTGACGGCCGCACCGGCTGCCGCCGCGACGGCGCCGGAAGGTCCCGCGTAGGGACGGACGTCGTAGCGCCGCCCTCGTACTCGGGAGCCACCTGGGTCGGGCAGCGCACCCACCAGAAGACTTTCGCCAGGCCGTACCGACAAGGCGTACGGAACCGGCGAGACAGGACACAGAGTGCTCCCGTGCGGCGCCCGCGCCCCGGACGGCGGCCATCGCGCACCGCGCGGGCCGCGGACGTCAACGGCTGCCGGCCACTGCTGGCCGGCGCCGGACCAGGCGCGGCGCCCGGGAGCCCGACGGGAGAAACGCCCGCATGCTCGAACCGACCGAACCCCTTGAGGGTTCCGAACTGAACACTCCCAGCGACACCCTGCCGCCGCGCAGGCGTCGCCGTGCCGCCTCTCGCCCGGCGGGCCCGCCCGCCGCGGCCACCGAGGCGCCCGCCGAGGTCACCGTCCCGGCCATACCGGTCGCGGACGCCGACGAGGTCGCCCGGTCTGCGGAGAATGAAGAGGCTGCAGTGGCCGAAGAGGCAGTGGAGACCGCGGAGACCGAAGAGGCTGCG
>NZ_JBLEBI010000227.1:0-9222 GCF_047340315.1 Streptomyces sp. AF1A | reverse complement strand
TGCGGTGACCGCAGACCTCGCACCAGTCGTCGGAACCCGACTGGTGTCCGTTCGGGCAGGTCGGCATGTCGGTGCTTCCCCTTCTCCTACGGGTCCGGCTGGATCGCCAGGGGCGCTTCCAGGGTCACTTCTTCACTCGAACAGTCTTTGTGGACCGGGTCTCCAGAGTCATCTCATCGGCCTCCGCGACCTTCGTCTTCAACCGCACAGTACCTGTCGCGGCATCGACCACGTCCACCACCTTCGCAAGCAGTTTCGCAGTATCCGCGTTCCCCGAGGCGTTGGCGAGCTGAACCGCACGCCCCAGTTTGGCGGTTGCTCCATCGATATCGCCCGCTTTGCGAAGATCGATACCCTGCTGGATGGCCTGTGCCAGTTCGGCCTGCCCGGTGTAGTGGGCGACTTGGGGGTTGATCGAGGTCGAGGCCACCATGTCGTCGGTCCACACCGCCCGTACGAGCCCTTGTGCGCCGAGGTTCTGTGCCGATCCTCCCCCACTCTCGGCTGCGCTCGAGCGGGCGGTGCCCCCAGGTTGCGGCACGACCAGCGAGACCCGTGCGGCGAGCATCTCCTGGCCGATGCCGGCCGCGGGCACCTCGACGCACAGGTGGTAGTCGCGGGACTCGTCGCCCCAGGACCCGGTGGGGTAGTCCCCGGCGCGCGGCCCGGCCTCGGTGCGCCGGCCGGTCAAGTCCTCGACGGTGGGGGCGACTTGCTTGACGAACCTGATGGCGGCGCCGACCGGGGTCCACACCCGCAGGGAGACGTCGGCGACCTCCTTGCCCATCGCCGTCTCCATCATCCGCGTGAAGTCCGCGGCAAGGCCCGCGGGGTCGGCCACGATGTCGGCGGTGCCGAGCAGCGCGGAGGCGATCCCTGTGACTTCTTTCACTTCCCAGTCGGTGCCCACGCCCCGCGCGTCACAGGTGAACCGCCCGGCGCACGCGTCGAGCGTGGCCCTCAGGTCCTCGGGCGACTCGTGCTCGTTGCGGCCGTCGGTGAGCAGGATGCCGTGCCGGATGGCGACGTCCGCCGACGACAGCAGCCGGTCGGCGAGCCGCAGCCAGGTGCCGATGGCCGTACCGCCGCCCGCGCCGAGCCGGCGCAGCGCCTGCTTGGCCTGCTCGCGGGTGGCGGTGCCGGCGACCGCGAGCCGGCCGCCGCCGGGGTAGACCTCCTTGGCCACGTGGGTGCCGCCGATCACCGCGAAGTGCGTGCCGTCGCGCAGGGTGTCGATCGCGGCGACCGTGGCGTCGCGCGCGTTGCGCATCTTCGTCGGCGGGTAGTCCATGGACCCCGAGCAGTCGACCATGATCGCGACCGCGGCGGCGGACCGCTGCCCGGGCAGGAGTCCGGGCCCGCCGACGGCGCAGCCGATGGTGCCGCCGCCCGTCGCCGTCACCGTGACGACGGCGTTGACCTCACGGCCGCCCTCGGGCAGGTACTCGTTCTGGTAGACGTCCACCGAGAACTGCGGCACGTTCGGTTTCGCGAAATTGGCCATGGTTGATCGCATCCCCCTCGGACACCCCGCACGCGGGGCGATGACGGTGCACGGACCGGTCCCCTCCGGTCCGTCGAGGCCTCTGTGTGCCGCAGGCGTCGCGCCCGGCGCGCGGCTTTCGGCCTCAGGCCGATCCTGCCCCCTGCGGCGCCGCCGGGAACGGCAGGACCGCCACTGTTACGTTGTCGTGGCCCCCGCCGTCCAGGGCGTGGCCGACCAGCACCCGGGCGCTGTGCAGCGGGCGGGCCGCCGCGTCCGCCGGGACGAGCTCGGACATCTCCTCGGCCGTCTCGGCGTAGTTCCACAGGCCGTCCGTGCACACCACGACGACCCCGGGCCGGTCCGGCTTGAAGGACGCGGTGTGCGGCTCCAGTTCGTAGGCGTCCGCGCCGAGCCAGCCGGTGATCGCGTGGGCGCGCTCGTCGGCGTAGGCCTCGGCCTCGCTCATCAGGCCGGCGGCGACCATCTGCGCGGCCCAGGAGTCGTCCTCGGTCAGCCGGGCCGGGGGCGCGCCGCGGTCGGCCGGCACCCAGTAGGCCCGGCTGTCGCCGACCCAGCCGACCACCAGCAGCCCGGAGGTGACCACCGCGCCGACGATGGTGCAGGCCGGGGCGTTCTGGTGCGGGGCGTGCTCGCGGGCCGTCGCGGGTTCCTCGGCGAGGGCGTTGACGGCCTGTGCGGCGGCCACGATCGCCTCGTGCATGGCCTGCTGGGGGTGCGTGCCGCGCGGCAGCGCGGTCAGCAGGGTGTCGCCGGCCGCCTGGGAGGCGGCGGTCGACGCGTCGTCGGGGCGGGTCGCCGAGGAGACGCCGTCGCACACGACGGCGAGGGCCGCCGGGGTGCCGTCGGGCAGCGTGGTGTGGCCGACGGTGAAGGCGTCCTCGTTGCGGTGGTGACGCAGGCCCCGGTCGCTGACGGCGGCCACCGGGCCCGACTCCCGTTCCAGATGGTCGCGTTCGCGGGGCTGGGCGTGCCCGCAGTTCTCGCAGTACCCGTCGCTGTCCACCCGGCCGGCCCGGCAGGCCACGCACGTCTGCGCGGGCTCCTCCGGCACGGTGGCCGCACGCGGGTCCGGCGCCTGCAGCGGGTACTCGTCCGGCTCCGCCGGCCGGTCGAAACGCACCCCGGACCCCTCGGGCCCGCCGGATCCCCCGGACCCCTCGGACTCACCGGAACCGGAAGCGCCGGGCGGTTGCTCGTGCGGACCGGCGGACTGCTGCGGGAGCGGCACGTGTGCCTCCGGGGTTCCGGGTGCGGTGAACCGACGGCTTCCGGGCTGTTGGCCGGGCACGTGCGGCTGGTGGGGCTCGGGCGTGGCAACCCGGCGGCCGTGCGGAGGCGTTGCGGGGTCGTGGCCGGGCAGGGGGCCGCCGCCCGAGTCGGTGCCCGGCAGGTCGGCGGGCAGGTGCACCGCGGGCGGGGCGCCGGAGCCGTCCGGGTCGGGGGCGGGCCAGGTCACGCCGTCCCCGGGCGCGGCGGGACCGGTCATGGTCAGGGTCGGATGGTCCTGCGACGGGGCGGGCACCACCGAAAGGTCGTGACCGCACGCGCCGCAGAAGAGGTCACCCGGCTCGACGGGCTCCGCACAGCTCGGGCACTGCGCCAGTGCGGCCTGCTGGGGCATCTGCGACATCAACTACACCCACGTCCGGGGGCGGTAACGGTTCGCCCGTTCCACCAGTTCGATCCTCTCCTCGCCGCCGGTCGCCAGCCGGGCCAGCGTGCGGTAGGCGCGCTCCAGGCCGAAGCGGAGGCCTCTTTCGTCCAGACCACTGCCCAGCAGCACCCGCCCGCCCACGGCCGGTTCGGCGGTGCCCTGGCCTCCGGAGAGTATCCAGTCCAGCGCGCAGCCGAGTACCTCCGCCGACAACTGCTCGCGCCGGGCGGGGTCCAGACCGTACGCCTGCAGCGCCTCGACCTGCCCGGCGGCGGCGGTCAGGTCGTCCAGGAGCGGCGTGTCGCCCGCGGTGGCCGTGCGCTGTCTGAGCCGGGCCCGGACGGCGGCGACGCGTGCGGCCGTGTAGTGGATGGACGACTCCGGCACCGACTCCAGCGTCCGTACGGCACCACGCCGGTCCCCGGCCGCGAGCTGCACCCGGGCGAACCCGAACGCGGCGCTGACGTAGCTCGGGTCGGTCGCCCACACCAGGTGGTAGTACTCGGCCGCGTTGTCCAGCTGGCCCAGCACCTCCGCGCACAGGCCGAGCGCGAGCTTGGGCGCGGCCTCGCCCGGGAAGGCGTCGTAGATCGCGTCGAACGCGAGCGCGGCGCCCTCGAAGTCGCCGGTGACCAGGTCCGCCACGCCCCGGTACCACACCACCCGCCAGTCGTCGGGCCGTTCCTCGTCGAGCTCGGCGAGGCTCGTCAGGGCCGCCTGGTGGTCGCCGCTCTCCAGGCGGGCGCGGATCTGCCGGAGGCGGGTCTCGACGGTCCGCGCGGGCGCCGCGTCCAGCGCGGCGATCAGCTCGGCCGGTGCGGAGGCCAGCAGGCCCGCCAGGAAGCCGGCGTTGGGGTCGCTCGGGTCGACCAGCGGGACCGGCAGGGCGAGCGCGGCCGTCGGGACGTCGACGGGCTTGACGAGGGCGGGCGGGAGCGCCGGGGCGGCAGCCCGCGGGCCCCTGCGCGCCGGCCGCGCCCCCAGCCGCGACACGTCCCCGTGCAGCCGCGGGAACAGCTCCGTGTCCGTGACCTTCACCTCCGGCCCGAACAGCGTCGACAGCGCGGGCCGCGCCTGTCCGGTCTGCAGCGAGACGACCTCGCGCAGCACGCCGGTCAGCTGCTCGGCCATCTCCTGCGCGGAGCCGAACCGGCGCGCCGGGTCCGGGTCGGTGGCGCGGACCAGGAGCCGGTAGAAGGACTCGTACCGGCGGAGGACGTCGACGGTCTCCGGGTCGGGCAGCGAGTCCACGTAGACGTTGGTGTAGCCCTGGAAGTCGAAGGTGAGCACCGCGAGGGTCCGGGCCACCGTGTACAGGTCGCTCGCCACCGACGGGCCGACCTCGGCGACCTCGGGCGCCTGGTAGCCGACCGTGCCGTAGATCGCGGACTCGTCGTCGTCCATGCGGCGCACGGCACCCATGTCGATCAGCTTGAGCTGGTCCTCGGTCTGGATGGCGTTGTCGACCTTGAAGTCGCAGTACAGCAGGTTCCGGCTGTGCAGATGGCCGAGCGCCTCGAGGGCCTCGATGCCGTACGCGCACGCCTGCTCCACCGGCAGCGGGTCGCGCCGGCCGTCCGGTGCGCGGCGGGCGTTGGCGATCTCCTTCAGGGACTTGCCGCCGACGTACTCCATGACGATGTAGCCGTCGAGGGAGCCGGTGCGCTGGTCGAGGTGCTCGACGAAGTTGTAGATCCGCACGATGTTGGCGTGCTCGATCTCCGCGAGGAAGCGCCGCTCGGAGATCGCGGCGGCCATCGCGTCCTGGTCGCCGGTGTCCAGCAGGCCCTTGAGCACCACCCAGCGGTCGGAGACCGCACGGTCCACCGCGAGGTAGATCCAGCCCAGGCCGCCGTGCGCGAGGCAGCCGGCGACCTCGTACTGGCCGTGCACGACGTCCCCGGCCTTCAGCTTCGGCACGAAGGAGTACGGATGCCCGCACTTGGTGCAGAACCCCTCGGTGCGGCCCGGCCGGTCGCCCCGGGCCCGGCCGACCGGCGCCCCGCAGTCCGAGCGCGAGCAGAACCGCTTGCGCTCGGGCACCTCCGGGTTGTCCAGCACCATCGCGCGCGGGTCGGGCCGCGGCACCTGCGGCACGTGCACCAGGCCTGCACCGAGCCGCCCGCGCGAGGAGCCGGAGGAGGAGCCGGAGCTGCGCACCGACACCGAGCGGCCGGTGGACCGGCCCGACAGGGAGCGCGACAGCCGCCCGGAGACCGAGCGCCGCGACCTCGACGACTGGGAGGAGGTGCGCGAGCTGCGTGAACTCCCGCTGTCCGACGATCCCTTGGTGACCCCGGTGGGAAGCGAGCCGACCATGCCTCCCCCCACGGAGGCACCCCCGGCGGCCACGACCGGGGCGAGGCCGCAGGTGTCGCAGTACAGCTCGCCGCCGCCGACGTCCTCGTACGACCCCTCGCAGCCCGGTCGCTGACAGCTCTGCCCCGCCTGACTCATGACTGGTCCCCCTTGGCGTCCTCGGCGGCCCCCGCGCCGCCCAGCAGCTCGGCCGCCGCCTGCTGGTAGCGCAGCACGGCCTGTTCGGCCACGCGCAGGTCGCAGGGCGCGCTCCAGAGCATGCGCCGGGCCGCGTCGTACCGCTCGACCAGCAACGGATCCTCCGCGAGGCCGTGCCGGGCGATCTTCGCCTTGTAGGCGTCGAGCCGGCCGCGCAGCTCGGCACGGACCGCGAGCGGCGCGGTCACCGCGGTCAACTGCTCTCGGGCGCGCAGCAGTTCCTCCTCCGCCTTCTGCTCCAGGGACTCCAGGAGCGGGGAGAGCCGGTGCCACTGGGCCTGCCGGCGGTACTCGGCCGCGGTCGCCAGCTGTTCCTGCAGTGCGGTCGGCGGCCCGCTGACCACCGGGACCTCGGTCGCGGCGATCTTCGCCAGCACCTCGCCGCGCGCGGTGCGGGCCTCGGCGAGGGTGCGGTCCGCGCGCGAGAGCACGTCCCGCAGCCGGATCAGCCGCGTCTCGGCGTCCTGGCGGACCGTCAGCACGGCGTCGATCTCGCGCCGCACGTCCTCCAGGGCGCGCGCCTCGCGGTCGTACACCGTGGTGTCCGGGCGGCCGCCGCCCGGCGCGGAACTGCCCTCGGCGGGCACCCAGAAGGCGAGCGGGTCGGAGACGACGTCCTCGCGCAGCTTGGTCAGGGTGCGGGTGATCCGCTCCAGGTCGTCGCCGGACGGGTGCTCGCCGGGGCGCACGCCGACGGAGTGCGCGAGCTGCCGGGTGCGCTGGAGTTCCGCGGCGAGTAAATCGATCCGCGCGGGCAGCGCCGACCAGACGGCGTCGGCGGCGACGACCATGTCCAGGCTCGTCGCGTACAGCTCGTTCATCCGGTCCACCAGCTCGGCCAGCGAGAACGACTCGCTCAGCCTGCCGATCCCGGCGACCGTCACGGACGTGCCGCGCAGCAGCTCGGTCAGCTCCACCAGGTCCTCGCGGCTGGACCAGCGGCGCCGGGAGCGGATCTCGCGGGCGCCGCGCAGGGCGGCCGTGTACGCGTCGAAGTACGACCACAGCAGGGTGATCCGCGCCTCCGTGGCCTGCCAGCGTTCCCTGGTGACGCCGGTCAGCGCGGCGCCCTCCAGGAGTCTGCGGCCCGCGTGGTCCTGGAGGGCCAGCAGGGAGGTCTCGATCGCCTCGTGCTCCTGGCCGAGCCGCGCCAGCGCACGGTCCACCTCGTCCCGGTCCATCACCGGCCCGGCGGGGTCCGTGACGCCCATCGATCACCTCTCGCTTGCTGTGTGTTCCGGTCGGATGTGGCTCAACTGGTGCGCAGGTACTGCGGTGCGGGCGGCCTGGACGCCGACGAGTCCTTTCCCAGTGTCGCCGACAGCCACTTGTCGTACGAGGCCTGCCAGCCGTCGGTGCGGTAGTCCACCAGTACGCGATTGACCCGGCGTACCAGATCGGTGGCGTCCCGCTTCATCGCCACGCCGTAGTACTCGGTGGTGAACGCCTCGCCCTTCAGTTCGACGGTCGGGTCCTGCGCCGCCTGGCTGGCGGCCAGCGCGCCGTCGGTCACCACCGCGTCCACCTCGCCGAGTTGCAGCCGGACCAGGCAGTCGAGCTGGTTCGGGACGGTGGTGGAGATGTCGGTGGAGGCGGGCAGGGTGCCGGCCTTCCGGTCGGCGTCCAGCTTGGCGTACGCCGTCGAACCGGCCGCCGTGCACACCCTCTTGTGCGCCAGCGTGCCGTTGTAGCCGGTGATCGACGACGACTTGGGCGCCAGCACCTGCTGCCCGGTCTTGAAGTAGGGTGCGGAGAAGGCCACTTGGGACAGCCGGTCACAGGTGATCGTCATGGTCCGCACGACCATGTCCACGCGCCCGTCCTGGATCGCCGAGATGCGCTGGCTGGTCGGTATGGCCTTGAACTGCACGGCGTTCGGGTCGCCGAGGATGTCCTGGGCGATCCGGTGCACCAGGTCGATGTCGAAGCCCTCCAGCTCCGCGCCCTCGGTGTTCGGGTTGCGGTAGCCCCAGCGGTAGCTGTTCTGGTCGACGCCGACGATCAGCTTGCGCTTGGCGCCCGTCCGGGCCTTGATGGCGTCGATCGTCGGTCCGTCCGCGCCGGAGGGGGAGAGCGTCTGCTTCTGCGCCTCGGAGTCCTTGCAGTCGCCGGCGCGGGCCTGGCTGCCCTCGGCGATCCGCTGCCCGGCCCGGTCCGGGCCGGCCGCGGTCCGGGTGGTGCACGGCAGCAGCAGGACGGACGCCAGTGCCAGGGCGCACAGGACCGCCATCGCGCCGACCCCGCCCCAGCCGCGCAGGGCGGCCCGTACCCGGCTCGCGTCCATCGTCCCGCCCCCTGTCACCGGTACTCCGAAAGCCTGCGCCCGATGCCGGCCACCGCGCCCGCCGCGCCGAGCACGGCGAGCACGGCCGCGCCGACGGGCAGCCCCGCCATGGCGTCCCGGCCGTCGCCGGCGGCCTGCTGGAACTCGGTCTGCTCGTGACCGATCGCCCGGGCGAGGTTGCGGTCGACGCTGTCGAAGCACTCGCCCGTGGCGCCCTTGGCGCCGATGACCTTGTCCAGCGCCTCCTGGTAGTTGCCGTTCTCGTCCTCGGTGCGGGCCGCGGTGTGGCGCTGCTTCCACACCGCCATGTTGCCCTCGGCCGCCTTGACCGGCGCGGTGCCGCCCCGGTCGTCGGCGAGGTGCTCCGCCTGGCTCAGTCCCTTGCCGAGCACGGCCATGTCCTTGTCGAAGTCGTAGTAGTAGGCGTCGTACGTCCTGCCGTCGGCCGTGATGGTCTCGGCGCCGCGCGCCACCAGGCTCAGGTTCTCGTTCCCGCGGGCCTTCAGGGACGCGATGCGGGCGTCGTGCAGCACGTTCAGCGAGCGGATGCCGTGGTCGTAGGAGCCGTTCAGCTCCGAGCGGGCGATCATGTGCCCGACGACCAGCCACAGCAGGACCACGGCCGTCGCGGCGCTGGCGGCGACCAGCCCGTGGTTGAGCACCCGGTTGGTGTGGCGGTACGTGCGGTGCTGGGCCCAGCCGAGCGCGGCGAGCGCGACCACGCCGAGCGCGATGGCCGCCCAGGGGTACGGCGTCGCGTCCCCGTAGTCGGCGTCGAGCCGGGCGTTCTCCTTCGTGTAGAGGTCCTCCGCGGCCGGGAGCATCTCCTTCTGCATCTTCTCGTTGGCGTACCGGAGATAGGCGCCGCCCACCGGGTAGCCCTGCCGGTTGTAGGTGCGCGCCCGCTCGACGAGGCCCTTGTACTGCGGCAGCAGCCGGTTCAGGCGGGCGATGGTCGCCTCGGAGGCGGAGCCGGGCTCGGCGTTCGCGGCGGCCGTCACGAGCCCGGAGGCCGCCGTGCTGATGTCCTTCTCGTACCGGTCCCGGGAGGCGGCGGTCTCCTGGCCGCCGGCCAGGAAGCCGCTGGACGCGGCGGTGTTGGCGTCCGCCAGCGAGCGGTAGATGCCGGCGGCGCCGGAACTGAGGGGCTGGCTGCGGTGCAGCACGTCGTCGGCGGCGGCCGCGCGCTCGCTGGTCTGCCAGGCGGTGACCGCGCCGAACGCCACGACGAGCAGGGCGAGCACGGCACCCATGAGCCGC
>NZ_JBLEBI010000226.1:0-9226 GCF_047340315.1 Streptomyces sp. AF1A | reverse complement strand
GTGGGCGCACCGCGTCCGGTTCGCCGCTGTCGCCCCTGTCGGACGATTCCCCCCGAGGCCCGCGCTCGTTGACGCACCCCGCTGCCGGTCAGCGGATCTCGGAGTCGATGCCCGTGATCACCGCCGGGCCCAGCGGGGCGCTCCGTTCGTCCAGCCCCGCACCGCGCAGCGCGGAGTCGGCGAGCCGGCGGGCCTCCTCCTCCGCCTGCGGGCCGGTGTCCGCCTCGACGGTCAGGCGGAGCGTGAAGGTGTTGTCCTCGTTGACGCTGAGCACGTCCAGGTCCTCGGAGCTGCCCATCCGGGTGCCGTGCGGATCGGCGGGCCGCAGCGCCCGGGTCAGCCGCGTGCGGGTGTCCGCGCCGGCTCCCGTGGTGAAGGTGCCGGGGACGCTGATCACGTAGGTCGTCATGACGTTCCTTTCCTCGGACGTCCCCCGCCTACCCCGATTCACGGCCTTCGCACGGCGTGCGCCCCGGCGCGCCTCACAGCGGGGAGCGGGCCACCGCCACCACGTACGCGCCGAACAGGAGGGACAGGAGGGTCAGGGCGCCGTGGACGAGCACGGCCCGGGCGGGCCGTGCCCGCCATGTCCGGGCGAGCGCCCGCGCCATCGGGATGAGCAGGGGAAAGGCCGGCAGCAGGAAGCGCGGCTTGGAGGAGAAGGACCCCGACCCGGCGACCACCAGGAGGAGCAGCACCCCGGCGAAGACCACCAGGACCAGGGGGGCGCGCTCCAGGCACAGCAGCGCGAACAGCAGCACGCCGGCCGCGACGATCGCCAGGGCGGCCGGGTAGACGACGCCCCCGCCGTGCAGGAGCAGGGCCTTGACGAAGCGGGCCGAGCCGACGCCGAAGTCGAAGCGGGAGTCCCACGCGCTCTGCACCGTGAAGTAGCCGCCGAGCACGTCTCCGGTCTGGGTGCCCACCCACAGCACGTAGCCGAGCCAGCCCAGCGGGGCGAGGACGGCGCCGGCCCACAGGCTCGCGGGGGCCCGGCCGCGCCGGCGCAGCGCCTCGTACCCGGCCGCGAGTCCGACGGCTCCCGCGACCGCGAATCCGGTGGGCCGGGACAGGCCCGCCAGCGCGGCCAGCGCCCCGGCCCACAGCCAGCGGCCCTTGAGCACGCCGTACAGGGACCAGGCGGCGAGCGCGGTGAACAGCGACTCGGTGTAGGCGATGGTCAGTTCCACGGCGTGGGGCAGGGCGGCCCACAGGCCGACCAGCGCGGTGGCGACGCCCCGGCCGTACAGGTGGTGGCCGATGGCGTAGATGCCGTACGCGGCCACGCCCGCCGCCGCCCAGGCGATGATCAGCGCGGCCTTGCCCGGGGTGAACGGCAGCACGGTGGTCAGCCCCCGGATGAGCGCCGGGTACAGGGGGAAGAACGCCCAGTCGGTCTGGACGGCGCCCTTGGGGGTGATCCAGATCTTGTCTCCGTAGCCGTGGACGGCGATGTGCAGGTACCAGCGGGAGTCCCAGGAGTGCGCGAACGTCCTGACGAGCGAATGCCCTCGCACGGCGTTCGTCACGATCACCGCGAGAACCCCGGCGAGCCGGACGGCCGCGAAGAGGGCGAGGGCCGCCGGCGCGCCCTCGGGAATCCCGCGCCGGGCGGTCCAGGGCTGGTCGGGCCGGCCGGCGGGGCGGGACGGGGCGGCCGGCTCGGGCCGGGGTACGGAGGAGGTGCTCACGTTGACGACCTTGAACAGGCCGGGGAGGACGTGCAATCCGCGACTCGGGTTTCTTACGCACTTCCACCCTGATTCAGGAACCGGCCAAGGAATGGGGGCAAATCCCTTACTTCCGCCTCCTTCATCCGCGTCGGACCACCCCCGCGCGGACCCCTCGGAAGATCGAAGTAGGGTGTGGTTACCATATGAGCGCTGCCTAGCTCGAAAGATAGATCTGTGACTGTCAACGACGACTCGTTCACCAACTGGAAGAACCGCGAGGAGATCGCGGAGTCGATGATCCCGCTCATCGGGAAGCTGCACCGCGAGCGGGACGTGACCGTCCTGCTGCACAGCCGCTCCCTGGTGAACAAGTCGGTGGTCAGCATCCTCAAGACGCACCGCTTCGCCCGGCAGATCGCCGGCGAGGAGCTGTCCGTCACCGAGACCATGCCGTTCCTGAAGGCCCTGACCACCCTCGACCTCGGGCCCTCCCAGATCGACCTCGGCATGCTCGCCACCCTGTACCAGGCCGACGAGCGAGGCCTGAGCGTCGAGGAGTTCACCGCCGAGGCCGTCGCCGGTGCCACCGGCGAGGGCAGGATCGAGCGCCGCGAGCCGCGCGACGTCGTCCTCTACGGCTTCGGCCGCATCGGTCGGCTCGTCGCCCGCCTGCTGATCGAGAAGGCCGGCTCCGGCAACGGCCTGCGGCTGCGGGCCATCGTCGTGCGCGGCGGCGGCGCCCAGGACATCGTCAAGCGCGCCTCGCTGCTGCGCCGCGACTCCATCCACGGCCAGTTCCAGGGCACGATCACGGTCGACGAGGACAGCAGCACGATCTTCGCCAACGGCAACGCCGTCAAGGTGATCTACGCCGACGACCCGTCGCACGTCGACTACACCGAGTACGGCATCCGGGACGCCATCCTCATCGACAACACCGGCAAGTGGCGCGACCGCGAGGGGCTGTCCCAGCACCTGCGGCCCGGCATCGAGAAGGTCGTGCTGACCGCGCCCGGCAAGGGCGACGTCCCGAACATCGTGCACGGTGTCAACCACGACACCATCAAGCCGGACGAGCAGATCCTGTCCTGCGCCTCCTGCACCACCAACGCGATCGTCCCGCCGCTGAAGGCGATGGACGACGAGTACGGCGTGCTGCGCGGGCACGTGGAGACCGTCCACTCGTTCACCAACGACCAGAACCTGCTGGACAACTACCACAAGTCCGAGCGCCGCGGCCGCTCCGCGCCGCTCAACATGGTGATCACCGAGACCGGTGCCGCCTCCGCCGTGGCCAAGGCGCTGCCCGACCTCAAGGCGAGGATCACCGGCAGCTCGATCCGCGTCCCGGTGCCGGACGTCTCGATCGCCATCCTCAACCTGCAGCTGGCCCGCGAGACCACCCGCGAGGAGGTCCACCGCTACCTGCGCGACGTGTCGCTGACCTCCCCGCTCAAGCGCCAGATCGACTTCATCACGGCGCCCGACGCGGTCTCCAGCGACTTCATCGGCTCCCGCCACGCCTCGATCGTGGACGCCGGCGCCCTCAAGGTGGACGGCGACAACGCGATCCTCTACCTCTGGTACGACAACGAGTTCGGCTACTCCTGCCAGGTCGTCCGGGTCGTCCAGTACGTCTCGGGCGTCGAGTACCCGACCTACCCGGCCTACCCGGCCACGTCGCTCTGACGCCGGCCCCGCGCGCGACGTGCGGCCGCCGACCGGGGTTCCGGTCGGCGGCCGCGCGCTTCCGGGCGCGTGCGGTCACGCCCTGGCCGGCGTGGCGCAGGCGCCCGCGGCGCACGCCGTGAGCCACTGGTCGAAGTCGGCGTCGTAGCGGGTGCCGATGCCGTCGTGGTAGACGGCGTATCCGCCGGCGTAGTCACCGGCTCGGAAGCGGGCGAGCATGCGCTGGACGTCGTCGGGGTGGCGCTCGGTCATGTAGCGCACGGCGAGATAGCCCCACGGGTATGTGCGGGTCACGTCGCTGTTGTCGTAGGTGCTCTCGAAGAGGGTGCTCAGCCGGTACGTGTGCCTGGCCGCCTCCTGGACCGCCTGGTCGTCGGCGAGCCCCCGGTAGCTGTAGGAGACGTACTCGGCCAGGCCCTCGATCCACCACACGTCCGGCACCGAGATCTGGCGCGCGAAGTCGCCCTTCATGTCGTCGCGGCCGTCCAGGAAGTGCGTGTACTCGTGGTCGAGGTTCCAGATCCGGGCCGGGAATCCGTCGTCGCCGCTCTTCTGGTACATGATCGACGTGACCTGGTTGGCCGGGTCCGACGGGTCGCCGTCGAGGGTGATGCCGCCGTTGTCGGTGCTGACCCCGTAGATCGCGCCGGCGTAGGTCTGGTAGTCGGTGCGGCCGGCGAAGACCACCAGCTGGATGGTGGAGACGTACTGGCCGGGTATCGGGCCGTCCGCCCTGACCACGGTGCGGAAGTAGGCGTCCTGGTGGAGCACGCCGGCGCAGGCCGCGTCGAGCTCGGCGGAGGTGAGGGACTGGGCGCGGATGGTGCGGGCCGCGTCGCAGCGGTGGGTGATCGGCAGGGCGGCCTTCATGAGCCTGTCCGGCAGGTCGCACACGCCGTAGTAGGAGCAGTCGGCGCCGTCGTAGGAGGCGGCCTGCGTGGCGACGGTCACCCAGAGCGCCGCCGTCGGGCCGGTGATCGCGGACGCGTCCAGCAGGTCCCTGGTCAACGGCCGGGCGATCTCCCGCAGTTCGGGGTGCTCGACGTGACGGGCCAGGTTGCTCCCGGCGTTGGAGTCCAGGAAGGACAGGTCGGTGCCGAGCTGGCCGGTGTGGGCGAGCGCGAAGTCGTGGAGGGTGACGAGGATGCGCGGGTCGGCCTCGACGGCCCTGACGTAGTCCGGGTTCCAGTTGCCGCGCCACAGGGGCGTGTAGACGTCGTTGACGGCCCGGACCATGGCGTCGATGCCGTCGTAGGAGCTGTCGTAGTCCTCCAGGATCCGGCGGTAGACGGGCAGATACCGGCCCTGCTGGTCGGCGCTGTCGGTCAGGACGACCGTCTCGCCGAGGATGTCGCCGTTCGCGGCGGTCACGTCACGGGAGCGGGGCCGGGCGAAGAACGCGTCCAGGCCGCCGGTGACGGCGGTGGTCAGGCGCCGGGTGTACGGGCCCACGTCCACGGGGTGGTTGAACTGCACGTAGTAGCCGGCCCGCAGGAAGAGGACCAGTTGCTCCAGGCGGCCGGAGTCGTCGCCGCGGTACTGCCTGGCCGCGCGCGTGAACGCGCCCGCGACGGTCAGCATCTGGGGCTGGCGGAAGACGTCGTGCGCGTCCCTGCCGGTGACCGAGAACAGCGTGTTGACGCAGTCCGTGGACGCGGCCTTCACGAAGGAGACGAGCGCGGAGCCGCTGCGGCCGCCGAAGTCGCCCGGGGCGCAGGAGCCGGTGGTGACGGCGCGCCGGGGCCGGCGGGCCAGCGGGGGTTGGCGCGGCGGGAGTTGGGCCGGCGACAGCGGCCGGGAGCGGGTCGCGGGCCGCTCGTCGGCGGCGGTGGACGCGCCCGCGGGCGACGGCGTGGCCGGGTGGGCGCGGGATGCCGTGACCGTGCGGATGTGCGGATCGGGTGCTGCCTGCGCCGGTGCGGACAGCACACCGGCCGCGGTGGCGCAGACGGCGGCCACGGCCAGGCGGCGGGTCGCGCGTCCGGCCGTGCGGAAGGGTGGCGCGAAGCGATAGCGCATCGGGATTCCTCCACGAAGTGATGCGCCCCTGTGGGGAGTTGAGGCGTGTGCGGCACTGTCTCAGCGGGCCGCTGAGCCTCACAATGGTGTGTGACATAGCACATGACGCCTCTCGCCCATAACATCGCTCCGCGCCCAGGAGGCGCCGCTACGCCCCGGCGACGCTCCAGGTGCGCGAGGCCCAGGTCCGCAGGTGCGGTGCCTGGGCGACGAGATCGCGGTACGCGGCGGTGGCGGACTCCAGCATCGTCTCCACCACGGCGTCGCCGACGGTGTCGGGGCGCCAGGCCAGGACGTAGCGGCACCACAGCGGGGAGCCGGCCAGCGGCTTGACGACGACGTGCGGGATGGGCCGGAGCGTCGGCTGCACCAGGGACACGCCGAGCCCGTCGGCGATCATGGTCTGCAGCTGGGTCTGGTCGCCGAGGAACTCGTGGACGGTGACGGGTGCGAACCCGGCCGCGGCACAGGCGTCGTGGAACACCCCGGGCCAGCCGGCCCCGTCGTCCGGCGTCACGAACCAGGGGTCCTCGGCGAGGTCGGCTAGCTGCACCTGGGCGCACTGCCGGAGCCGGTGCCGGGAGGGCAGGGCGACGAACGTCGGCTCGGTGACGATCCCGCGGTGCCGCACCGCGCCCGAGTGCCGCAGCTCCATGCCCGGGTAGTCCGCGGCGATGGCCGCGTCCACCGCGCCCTGCTCCAGCAGCTCCACGATCCGCGAGGAGGAGTAGACGCTGCTGACGGCGACGGAGAGCTCCGGCAGCCGGGCGCGCACCCGGGAGACGGTGCCGGACAGCACGGGCGAGTTGGTCGCCGCCACGCGCAGCGTACGGCGGGCCGGCGGGGCCGGGCGGTGGCCGATGGCGGCCGCCCTGGCGAGCACGTCGCGGGCCTGGGCGACGACCTCGGCGCCGTAGCGGGTGGGCCGCACACCGCCGGTGCCGCGCTCGAACAGCGGCTCGCCGAGGTGCCGCTCGATGCGCCCCAGCTGGGTGCTCACGGCCGGCTGCGAGTACCCCAGCTGCGCGGCGGCGCGGCCCACACTGCCCGCGTCGGCGATCGCGCACAGCACACGCAGGTGCCGCAGCTCCAGCTCCATCGCTCCACTCCCCCTCTCGCCCAGGACCGGCCCGGCACATCGGTGCTCCGCGCCCCGGCCCGCGGCGGCCGCGGCCGGCGGACGGAGCGTTCCATTGTGCCCTGCCGGGCACAAGGCGCAGATCCGCCGGGTACGGATCACACGAGGTGGGCGAAGACCACGAGGTTGTCCGTGTAGTCCTTCACCGTGCGGTCGTAGTCCCCCGCGCAGGTGATGAGCCGGACCTCGGGGCGCGACGCGTCCGCGTACACCAGGTTGCTGGGGAAGTCGTCCTTGGCGAAGGTCTCGGCGCTGTCCACGACGAAGTTCGCCGTACGCCCGTCGGCTCGCTCGACGGAGAACCGGTCGCCGCGCTCCAGCTGGTCGAGGCCCGCGAAGACGGCCGCGGAGACCGCCGTGTCCACGTGTCCGGCGATGATCGCGGTGCCCTGCTCACCGGGTGAGGCGCCCTTGGCGTACCAGCCGACGAGATTGGTGTCGGCCGCGGGCGGGGGCTGGAGCTGGCCCGTCGGGCCGATGGTCAGGTCGGTGAAGGGGGCGTCGACGCCGATCTTCGGAATGATCAGGCGGGTCGGCTCGGACCGGGGCAGCGCGTCGCCGGACTCGCGCGGCCCGTCCGGCGTGGCGGCGCTCGCACCCGAGGCGCGGGACGGCTGGGGCGCGTCGGGCAGGGCTCCGTGGTGGCCGCCGAACATGCCGGCGGCGAGGAAGACGAGCGCGGCGCCCCAGAACACCAGCCGTCCGCCGCGGCCGGAACCTCCCGCGGCGGGCGCCTGGTTCGCGGGGTACGGAGAGGACGGTTCTGCTGCCATCGGACACCACCTCACTCGGGCACGACAGCACGGGGATCAGGGCGGGGGTCCGTGCGCGCGGACCGGCCGCAGGGGGCACGGGCCGCCGGCACAGTGCTCGCGCCGGCGGCGCCCGCAACCCCTGGAGCGGGCCGAGCGGTCAGGACGCCTGCTGGACGGCCTTCTTGCGGCGCAGCGCGTACATGCCGGTGGCGCCCACGGCCAGTACCGCGAGGCCGCCCGTGGTGACGCCGGGGGTGGCGAGGGCTCCGCCCCCGGTGTGCATGCCGCCGCGCGGCTTCTCGCGGCCCCCGCCGTCGCCCCCGCCGCCCCAGTCGTTGCCCCGGCTGCCGCTGTCGCCCCCCTTGTCCCGGCTGCCGCTGTCGCCGCTCTTGTCCTGGCCGCCGCTGTCGCTGCCCTTGTCCTGTCCCCCGTCGTCTCCTCCCTTGTCCCGGTAGGTGTCGGGGTCGAATCTGCTGTCCCCGTTGCCCGAAGCCCAGTCGCCGCCGCGCAGCACGGTGGCGAGCGCTCCGCCACCCGTGTGCATTCCGCCGTGCGGCTTGCCGTGTCCGCGCTGGCTGTCGTTCTCGCTGCCGTAGTCCTTGTCGTGGCCACCGCCAGAGTCCTGGTCGCTGTCACTGCTGTACGAGGAGTCGCCGCGGCCTGAGTCGTGCCCGGCCGGAACGGCGAACGCGGCGCCGGGCGTCGCGAAGGCGAGGGCGGCCGCGGCGGCCGCCGTGGCCAGGAGCGTGCGGGCAGAGCGCATCGTGATGTCCTTCCGCCGTGACCGGGCAGCGGATACCTCATCAGCTGGATGGACCCGGCCCCGACATGAACCACCGTCAGTGAGGGCACCGGCTCCCACCATCCGGGCCGCCCAGCCGGGTCACCAGGCCACCCGTCTGCCCCAGTACGCCCACCGGACGGCCCCCTGTCCGCGCCGGCCGCACGTTCTGCCGGGAACCGCTCTTGTTATGACCGGGGTCATAACGCAGGCTGGTGCCGACGAGCGGGACAGGGCGACGTGGCGGGAGGAAACGGTGGCGGAGCCGATGGCGCGGGCCCTGTGGGAGCGGTACGAGCCGGTGCACGACCTCGTGTACTTCGCGCCGGAGGCGCACCACGCGGCGGACGAGCTCGGGATGCGCGGCTTCTGGATGGGGTACTTCGCGCTGCGCGCCGCCCCGCTGGGCGCGGCGTCCCCGGCCGTGGTGACGAGCTGCTTCTACGTCTTCCATCCGGCGCGGGTGGCGCGGGCGCTGCCGGACGCGTGGGGATACTCCGCTCCGGCCGAGGTGCTGGCGGCCCGCGAGAAGGCCCTGGACGCGGCCATGACCCGGCTGTTCGGAGCGGACGCCGTCGGCTCCGCCGAGTTCGCCGAGGCGGCCGACCTCGCCTGGGAGGCGGCGGCCGCCGCCGACACCGCCGGCCGAGTGCTGGCCGCAGCCAACCAGGTGCTGGAGCGCCCGGCGCGGCCCACGGCACGCCTGTGGCAGGCCCTGACCACGTTGCGCGAGCACCGGGGCGACGGGCACGTCGCGGCGCTGGTGAGCCAGGGGCTGGGACCTGTCGAGGCCATGGTGCTCAAGGCCGCCGCCGGCGAGTCGGACGGGACGTTCCTGCGCGAGACCCGCCGCTGGGACGAGGCGGACTGGGCGGCGGCCGGGGCACGGCTGCGTACCCGCGGCCTGCTCTCGGAGGACGGGTCGCCGACGGCGGCCGGAACGGCCGTGCGCACGCGGGTCGAGGCGCTGACCGACGCGGCGGCGGAGGGGCCGTGGACCGCGCTGGGCGCGGACCGCGCGGCGCGCCTTGCCGGACTGCTGGAGCCGCTGGCCCGCGCCGTGGAGGACTCGGGTCTGCTGCCGCCGGGCAACCCGGTGGGCCTGACCCGTGGCTCGCGTCCCGCCGGCCGCTGACGGCACGGCGCCCGCCGTCCCCGCCCGCAGCGCCGG
>NZ_JBLEBI010000225.1:0-9415 GCF_047340315.1 Streptomyces sp. AF1A | reverse complement strand
CTACACGGCGGCCGTGGTCGCGGGCGCCGGTTTCGCCGTCCTCGCCCTGCTGCTCGCGCTGCTGCGCGCCGCCCCCGAACGCGCGGCGCTCCTGGCCCGCCTGCGCACGATGGGCCTCACCCGCGCGGAGGGCCGCCGTCTGCTGGTCCTGGAGTCCCTCCCCCAGGCGCTTCTCGCCGCCGTCACCGGCACCCTGACCGGCTGGGCCACCATCCGCCTCCTGTCCCCCGGCATCGACCTGACGACCCTCGCCCTTCCCTCAGCCCGGTCCCCGCTCTCCGGCGTCCGGTTGCACCCGGACACCTGGTCCCTGGCCCTCCCGGCGGTCCTGGTCCTCCTGACCACGGTGGGTGTCGCGGCGGCCCAGGCCTGGTGGTCCGGCAGACGCGGCTCGGTGACGGAACTCAGAGCGGGGGACGGCCGATGAACGCGGCACGAGCGCGGGCGAACGGCCCCACCTCGGACCGCCCGACGACCGACGGAGACCCGATGACCACCAATCCCACCTTCTCCGAGTTGGCGAACCGAGTCACCGAAACCCGCGACCGGCCCGCCTACGGCCACGACGCCCTCATCACCTGCGACCGACTGGTCCGCATCTTCTCCACGGACGGCATCGAGGTCCAGGCGCTCCAGGGCCTGGACCTCCTCGTCCGCGAGGGCGAGCTGATGGCCCTCGTCGGCGCCTCCGGCAGCGGCAAGTCCACGCTGATGAACATCCTCGCCGGCCTGGACACCCCCACCGCCGGCGCCGCCCGCGTCGCCGGGCGCGACCTGCTCACCATGAACGCCGCCGACCGCCTGGCCTACCGCCGCGAGGTCGTCGGCTTCGTCTGGCAGCAGACCTCCCGCAACCTCCTGCCCTACCTCACCGCCGCGCAGAACGTGGCACTCCCGCTCCAGCTCTCCGGCGCCCGCACCCGCCGGGGCCGCCGCGCGCGCACCGAACGCGCCCTGGAACTCCTGGAGTTGCTGCAAGTGGCCGACTGCCGCGACCGCCACCCGCACGAGATGTCCGGCGGCCAGCAGCAACGGGTCGCCATCGCCGTGGCCATCGCCAACGACCCCGCGGTGCTGCTCGCCGACGAGCCCACCGGCGAGCTCGACTCGCACACCGCCGCGCAGATCTTCGACGCGTTCCGCACGGCCAACGAGGCCCTCGGCACCACCATCGTGATCGTCACCCACGACCAGGCGGTGGCCGGCGAGGTCCGCCGCACGGTCGCCATCCGCGACGGCCGCACCTCCACCGAGGTGCTGCGCCGCAGCGAGGTGGACGCCGCGACCGGCCACGAGACGGTCGTCGCCCGCGAGTACGCCATGCTCGACCGCGCGGGCCGCCTGCAACTGCCCGCCGAGTACCTGCGCGCCCTCGACATGCGCGACCGCGTGGCCCTGGAACTGGAGTCCGACCACATCGGCGTGTGGCCGGACGACAGCGGGGAGCGCTGAGGCGGGCCGGTCCGGCGGGTCAGCGGGGCGCGGAGACTCAGGACATGCGGGTCCGGCGGGTCACGGAGACGCGGGAGAGTCAGGTCTGGTGGGTCCGGCGGGTCACCGCGACGCGGGACTTTCGGGCCAGTGGGCCAGCGAGACGCGGGACGGCCGGAGCAGCGGATCACCATGACGGGGACAGGCGGGACAGGCGGGTCCGGCGGGTCCGGCGGGTCGCGGAGACGCGGGACAGGCGGTCAGCGGGTCACCGAGACGCGAGACAGCCAGAGCAGCGGGTCGCGGTCACGCGAGTCAGACAGGCCGGTGGCTCAGCGGGTCGCCGAGACACGGGGCGGCCGGCTCAGTGGGTCACCGTGACGCCGAGCGTGCCCAGTCCGGTGCGCCGTACGGCGACGGAGCCGTAGGGGGTGCGCAGCCTCAGCCACGTCCCCGAGGAGAACAGCCCGGTGTCGGCCGGTTCCGTTCCCGGCCGCAGGAAGCCCAGGGACTGGGCCGCGTGCACGGCCCGCACCGGGAGCCGGGTCCGCCCTATCTCCCGGGACCAGATGTCCCGCCCGATCCGGTCCAGCTCCGCGCGGGTACGCCGCTCGGGCGTCAACTCCTCCGTGCGGGACCGGAACTCGCCGACCGCCGCGGCGACCGTCGCGCGCAGCGCGTCCGGCGCGGGCAGCCCCGGCTCGGGCCGCCAGCCGCCGCGCGGCGGCAGCACACCGGCCCACGGCGGACCGGTGACCGCGGCCGGCACGCCCGCGGTGGCCGCCCGCTCGTCGACCGACTCCAGGAACTCGCCGGCGGAGACCGTCACGTCGAGGGTGACGTCCAGCCCGTCCTCGTACGGCTTGGCCAGCCGCACCGCGCGGACCGCCAGCACCTCGAAGGACGGCGGCCGCCCGAAGACGGCCAGCGCGGTGCCCGCCGCCTGCAGGCGCACCGCGGCTCCACGGTCGTAGTGGAGCAGCCGCGAGAGGAAGGCGGCGAGGTCGGCCGCCTCCGTCTCGTCGGCGAGGTGCAGCACCGTCATGCGGCGACGGCCTCCTCCTCGCCCGCCTCGTCCGTGTACTGCCGGAGGAACTCGCGCTCCTCCTCGGTGAGGCGCCGCGGCCGCTGGGCCTCGAAGTCGAACGGCACGATCACCGTCGAGGCCCGGACGTAGATCTGGTCGCCGTCCTTCACCTCGTAGGCGAGGGTGAAGGAGGCGGCCTTGATCTCGGTGACCCACAGCTCGATGTCCACCGGAGCGTGCCGGTGGACGAGCTGGCGCTTGTAGTCGATCTCGTGGCGCGCCACCACCGACCCCTGCTTGAACTCCTTGTCCGGGCGGAACAGGAAGTCGATACGGGCCTCCTCCAGATAGCGGAGGAACACCACGTTGTTGACGTGGCCGTAGGCGTCCATGTCCGCCCAGCGCAGGGGGCAGCGGTAAATGTGGCGCATCTGCTGGATCAGCCCCGGGTCAGCTTCTTGTAGGTGGCACGGTGCGGACGCGCCGCGTCCGGACCCAGCCGCTCGATCTTGTTCTTCTCGTACGACTCGAAGTTGCCCTCGAACCAGAACCACTTGGAGTCGCCCTCGTAGGCGAGGATGTGCGTGGCCACGCGGTCGAGGAACCACCGGTCGTGGGAGACGACGACGGCACAGCCGGGGAACTCCAGCAGGGCGTTCTCCAGGCTGCTGAGCGTCTCGACGTCCAGGTCGTTGGTGGGCTCGTCGAGGAGCAGCAGGTTGCCGCCCTGCTTCAGGGTGAGCGCCAGGTTCAGCCGGTTGCGCTCACCGCCGGAGAGGACACCGGCCGGCTTCTGCTGGTCCGGCCCCTTGAACCCGAAGGCGGACACATAGGCCCGGCTCGGCATCTCGACCTGGCCGACGTTGATGTAGTCGAGCCCGTCGGACACGACCTCCCACAGCGTCTTCTTCGGGTCGATGTTGGCGCGGCCCTGGTCGACGTAGCTGATCTTGACGGTGTCGCCGACCTTGATCTCGCCGGAGTCCGGGGTCTCGAAGCCCTGGATCATCTTGAACAGCGTGGTCTTGCCGGCGCCGTTCGGGCCGATGACGCCGACGATGCCGTTGCGCGGCAGCGTGAAGCTCAGGTCCTCGACGAGCACCTTCTCACCGAAGGCCTTGTTGAGCTTGTTGACCTCGACGACGACGTTGCCCAGGCGCGGGCCCGGCGGGATCTGGATCTCCTCGAAGTCCAGCTTCCGCATCTTCTCGGCCTCGGCGGCCATCTCCTCGTAGCGGGCCAGACGCGCCTTGGACTTGGCCTGCCGCCCCTTGGCGTTGGAGCGAACCCATTCGAGCTCCTCCTTCAGCCTCTTCTGCCGCTTGGCGTCCTTCTGCCCCTCGACCTTCAGACGGGCGGCCTTGGTCTCCAGGTACGTGGAGTAGTTGCCCTGGTACGGGTAGGCGCGGCCACGGTCCAGCTCGAGGATCCACTCGGCCACGTTGTCCAGGAAGTACCGGTCGTGGGTGATGGCCACGACGGTCCCCGGGTACTTCGCCAGGTGCTGCTCCAGCCAGTTCACCGACTCGGCGTCGAGGTGGTTGGTGGGCTCGTCGAGGAGCAGCAGGTCGGGCTGCTCCAGCAGCAGCTTGCAGAGCGCGACGCGGCGCTTCTCACCACCGGAGAGGTTGGTGACGGGCCAGTCGCCGGGCGGGCAGCCCAGCGCGTCCATCGCCTGCTCGAGCTGCGCGTCGAGGTCCCAGGCGTTGGCGTGGTCCAGGTCCTCCTGCAGCTTGCCCATCTCGTCGAGCAGCGCGTCGGAGTAGTCGGTCGCCATCAGCTCGGCGATCTCGTTGAACCGGTCGAGCTTGCCCTTGATCTCGGCGACACCCTCCTGGACGTTCTCCAGGACGGTCTTCTCCTCGTTCAGCGGGGGCTCCTGCAGCAGGATGCCGACGCTGTAGCCGGGCGACAGGAACGCGTCACCGTTGGACGGCTGTTCCAGCCCCGCCATGATCTTCAGCACGGTCGACTTACCGGCACCGTTCGGACCGACGACGCCGATCTTCGCTCCCGGCAGGAAGTTCAGGGTGACATCATCGAGGATCACCTTGTCGCCGTGCGCCTTGCGCGTCTTGCGCATGGTGTAAATGAACTCAGCCAAGAGAAACCGTCCGGCAGCTTGAAATCTGGCAGTGGGCAGATAAACCCCATCTTGCCGTACCGCCACCCCTGGGCGGAAACGCGTCTGGCCGGGCGCCTCTGACCTGGGGTTTCGTCGGTGTCGGGGACGGCTCGTCCCTCACTGCCGGCCACCGTCGGCCGGCCTCGGACACCCTCGCACGGCCCAGCACATGCCCGCCGGCGACTCCCCACCGGCCTGCCCGGCACACGGTTGCCCCGATCCACCGACGGCCGACCCATCACCCGGGACGCCAGAGCGAGGGACCGGACACCACGCTCATACGGCACGTCCTGGACCGCTGCGACCGTGCGGCCCCGCCGCCTGCCTCCTCGGCGGTCGCCCGCCTCGGCTCCGGCTGCTCCACGGCGTGGCCGCCGGTGATGCCGATCCCGGCCGTACGGTCGCTCCGCCAAGGTGCGCCGCATCCCCACCATGCCCAGGCCAGCGTGTGTCGGCACCCACCAGGGCGGTGAGTATCTGTGCACGTCAGAGGCTTGGTGCGCGCTGGTCTACGTGACCACTGGGCGGCACGGTCCCCCTGATCCACTCCCCGCTCACTCCCGGGGGCTCAACCGAACAGCTTCAGTCCGTCCCAGCTGCGCTCCCCGCCCGCCGCCCACGCATCCAGTAGCTGCCGGGCTTCGGTCTCGGGAGCGGCCAGCCAGACAGTCTGTGAGCCGCCGTGTCCCGGCACGCCGACCTCATCCCAGTCGACCCGGCCCTCGCTGCAGCATGCGCACAGCGTGTGGAAGCTGCTGGCCGGCTCGGCACCGAAGTCCTGCTCGAAGAACGAAGCCACCAGGGCGTCGACGTCGGAAGCATCCGCCGCGTTCACGGTCGCATGCAGCGTCGGCAGCGAAGAGGCCTCGAAGAGCAGCAGTTCGTCGAAGACAGCGACGCTCTGCCCGTTGTACGTCCGCTCGCCGGTCGGCTCCCCGTCGTGCACGACGATCTCGCCGAAGCGACGGCCCTTCGTGGCGGGGACGTTCATCACCCGTCCTCGCGTCGGGCAGAGCCGCTGGATCCAGACCACCTCGCGCTCGCCACCCGTGTCCAGCCGTACGCACGCCGGGCCGAAGGCGCCGTTGATCTCCCCCTCGCCCTCCGGCATCGGAATCCCGAAGCCCTTCCACGCGTCGCGGGCAGTCGCCCAGTCACGCTGGATCGTGGCAGCGATCCCCAGGTTCCAGAACGCCGGGTCCTGCTCGCCGCGCGGCGAGCGGGCGGCGGCCTCACGGCCGAGTTCACAGGCCTTTGCCCAGTTGCGCAGGAACTTGTACGCCAGTGCCGCGTCGTACCACCACACCGCGCTGGGGCCCGCGTCCGGATAGTGAGCAAGGACCTGCTCGTACAGCTCGGCGGAACGCAGCCACTCCTCCGCATCCCACATCTCGCGAGCCCGTTCCAGCAACTGCTTCGCCTCGGACTTCTCCACGCCCCTGCCCCTCACTCCGACCAGAGAGGGAGTTTCGCACGACGAGCGGGTCGGCCGCACCGCGGTCGCCGCGCATGCCAAGTCGGGGGTACTCAGGTGGAGATGAGTATGTGCGCCCTGGGCCGTGACGGGGTGAGCCCGCAACGCTGGGGACATGAATCAAGGACTGCGGAATCCTCTGCCCCGAGCGTTGACGGTCCTCCTGCCGGCCGCGGTGGCGTCGGCGCTGTGGGCGGGGTGGCTGGGCTGGGACCAGCATCAGGACGTGCTGCCCGATGGCTCGGTGTCCGGGCCGTACGAGGCGTGGCAGGTGGCCGGGCTGGTGCTGACCCTGCTGGTGCCGGTGTGCTGGGCGGCGGCCCGGCGCTCCGTCGCGGGTGCCGTGGTGGGCCCCACGGCCGGGCTGACCGTGGCCGCCTGCTACGACTGGTCGGACGACTCCAGCGGGCTCTTCGTGGTCGGGGTGGGCCTGGTCATGATGGGCAGCCTCCTCGGAACCTCGGGCGTTTCCGCCGTGGTCATGCGCCTGACTGCTCCCGCTTGCGCAGCACGACCAGCACCGCGCCGCCGATGACCACGAACCCGATGGCCACTCCGGCGATCAGCGGAGTGATCGCGGAGCCGCCCGTCGCGGCGAGGTCGGTGCCGTCCGGGGTGGCCGTGGTGACGGGGGTGGGCCGGCCCACGGTCTGAGTGCTCTTCGTGGTGACCGCGCCCTGGGTCCGGCAGTCGAGGACGCCGGTGAAGTGCCGGCTGAAGCCGTTGGGGCCGGTGACCGTGAAGTCGTAGGCCTGGTCCTCCTGGAGCGGGACGCTCACCGTGCGGGAGGCGCCCGCGGGGATGGTGTGCTCGACGCCCATCAGCACGAAGGTGAAGGGCTGGTCGCCCTTGTTGACGGCGGTGATGTCCACGGCGCCCTTGGCACAGTCCTTGCGGGCCGAGACCGCCGGTATGGCGCCCTTGGCGGCCCAGGTGGCCGACGCGGTCGCGGAGACCGTGGACTCGCTGGACCCGGCCAGTATCTGGGTCTGGCTGCGGGTGTCGGAGGCGAAGGCGCGGCCCACCGGGACGGTCGTCGAGGCCTGCACGGTCAGCTCGGCTGAGCCGTCCGCCGCGTCCTCCGGGATGTCGAAGAAGAGCCGGCTGCCGTTCCTGGCCGACGTGAGCACCTTGCCGGTTCTGTCGATGATCCGCACCCCGCTGGTGGCCGCGTTCGCCGGCGGGGTCACCGTGACGGCGCTCGCGTTGGTGTGCACGGTCACCGGTCCGATCACGTCCCCGGGGTGGCCGGAGAGCGCGGGCGGGTCCAGGGTCAGCGAGGCCTCGGGCTCGGCGGTGTTGCGGGCTCTCCTGTCGAGGTAGTCGGCGAGCTTCTCGGCCTGCGGGTCGACGGCGTCGACCTTGGCGTGGTCCGAGTAGCGCCAGATGGCCACCTGGGTGCCGGCCGCCGCGTCCTGCTCGGTGAGCGTGCCCACGCCGGCCTGCCGGGCGAGCGCGGCGAGGTCGTTCACCTGGGGGTAGGAGTGCTGCAGGATCCAGCGGATCCGGCCGGCGTCCTTGTTGGTGCCCAGCGAGGTGCCGCTCCAGGGCGTCTCCTGGTACACGGCGCCGCGCTGCGTGGGGTTGTGGAGGTCGATGCAGTACGTCTGCAGGGTGCCGCCGCCGTCCACGGACATCTCGAACAGCCCGGCAAAGACCCGCTGGTCGACGCCGTCCTCGTGGATCACGGCCTCGCCGTAGGTCTTCAGGCCGTCGATCGTGGCGGTCGCCCCGCCCTGGGTCTGCGGGGTGTCGTCGGCCACGGCCGTACCCGCGCCGGACAGCACACCGGCCACCACGATGCCGGACACGGCGGTGGCGGCGGCCAGGCGGGCCGCTGCGGTCGACCGACAGAACCCAGAGAACGCAGCAAGCACAGAATTCCCCTTCGAGCAGGACCCGTTGGACGTGGGGGACGGTCCCACCAGCAGACTCGGCAGCCCCTAGGGGCACGCCCGGCATACTAGGGACCGAGCGGCGCCTCACCTGCCGGTCCGATGAACCGATGGTCGATCCGATCCGTAATCGTTATCGCCAGGACCGTCCTTGAGCAGGGCTTATCGACAAATCCACCGGTTCGTACGGGGTGTTCGCAGCGAACTCGCCGAAAGGGCGTGGTGCGCGCGGGACGGCGCCGGCCGGGCAGGGCCGGGTGACGTCACGTCACCGCTGCGGGCTCGGGGTTCTGTTGCCGTGAGGCGGTGTCGGCGTCGTCCGAATGCCTCGGGGTCTCCCAGTTCGGCTCCGGCCGGCTCGCCGCGGGAGCCGTCTCCGGCTTCGCCGCGCGCCGGAAGACCGCGGTTCCGCGGGACAGGTCGTGGCCGATCGCCACGGCGTCGATGTCGGCGGACGCCCACTGCTGCTGCCCGTCGCGGGCCTCCGTGCGCACCTTCAGCCGGCCCTGGACGACGACCGGCTGGCCCACCTCCACGGAGGCCGCCACGTTGACGGCGAGCTGGCGATTGGCCCACACCGTGAAGAAGTTGGTGTGCCCGTCCGTCCAGGTGCTCTTCTCCCGGTCCCAGTAGCGCGCGGTCGCCGCCAGCCGGAACCGGGCCGACGGGCCCGCCGCCGACTCCCGGTACACCGGCGGGGTCGCCACGTTGCCCACCACACAGACCACGGTCTCGTTCATGTCCTCGCTCCCCTCCCCCGCCCGGCGCCCTCCGGCCGGACGGACACACGTACGGGCCCGTCCCGTACGGCGGCGTCTGCCGTGCGAGCGCGTACGACTGCCGTACGCGCCCGCACGCCCCGCCGACCGCACGCGCCGTCCGCCGTCCCTTCGGCCGGACCCGCCGTGCGATCGCCGTGACCTCAGACTGCCTCCGCCGGGCCGGGCCCGCTGAGCGCTGTGGACGGCCCCGGCGCCTGTGGAAAACCTCGCCACCCACACGAGTGACCTGCGCCCCGTACCGTCCGCCCCGACTCGGTCACCCAGCCGCGGATGCCCGCGGTCTCAGCCCACACCGGCCCCCGTCACGCCGGCCCCCGTCTGCATCACCCGCCCGTACTGCTCCCGCACCTCCTGGTACCTCAGCAGCTCCGACGCCACGGGATCGAGCACCCGGGCCCGCCCGCAGCTCGCGGCCGCCTCCCGCAGCCGCCGTTCCGCATCCTGGCCGTAGCGGCGCGCGGGACCCCGGGCGGCCATCCGGCAGCCCCACTCCACCAGCGGCCCGCCGACGATCCCGCACACCATCAGCAGCACCGGCAGGCCCAGATTGGGTGCCATGACGCCGGCGATCTGGCCCGCCAGCCACACGCCGCCCACGATCTGCAGCAGGGTCATCGCTGCCTGGACCAGCACCGCCACCGGCCACCAGCCCGGCCTCGGCGGCCGCCCGGTCGGCGCTCC
>NZ_JBLEBI010000224.1:0-9441 GCF_047340315.1 Streptomyces sp. AF1A | reverse complement strand
GCGGGCCGCGCCGCCGTCGGCTCGACCTCCGCGAGGACGCCCTCCGGCAGGAGGACCACCGCCGTCGTGCCGCCGTACGGGGAGTCGCGGAGGCTGACCTCGATGCCGTGGCGGGCGGCGAGGCGGCCGACGACGTAGAGGCCGAGGCGGTCGTGGCGGGTGGGGTCGAAGGCGTCGGGGTCGGTGAGGGTGCGCTGGGCCCCGGCGCGCGCTTCGGCGTCGAGGCCGAGCCCGCGGTCGTCGATCTCCAGCACGAATCCGCTGCCGACGTGCCCGGTGCGCAGGGTGACCTGTGTGTGCGGGGGCGAGAACACCGTGGCGTTCTCCAGGAGTTCGGCGATCAGGTGCACCACGTCCGCGACCGCGTCCGCCGCGATGCCGACCTCGGGCATCGGCGGCACGACCACGCGCGTGTAGTCCTCGATCTCGCTGACGGCGGACGCGACGACGTCCGCGACGGGCACGGGCCGGCGCCAGCGGCGGCCGGGCGCGGCGCCGGAGAGGATGATCAGGCTCTCCGCGTGCCGGCGCATGCGCGTGGTGAGGTGGTCGATGCGGAACAGCTCGCGCAGTGCGTCGGGGTCGTCGGTGCGCCGCTCCAGCGTGTCGACGAGCTTGAGCTGGCGGTGCACGAGGGCCTGGTTGCGGCGCGCGATGTTGAGCAGCACCGCGAACAGGCCCCGGCGCAGGCCGGCCTGCGTCACGGCGGCCTCGACGGCGGCGAGCCGCGCGGTGTTGAAGGACCGGCCGACCTGCCCGATCTCGTCGTCGCGGACCTCGTCGGCGGCGAGCGGCGGCGCCTCGGCCGCCGCGTCCACCTCCTCGCCGGCGCTCAGCCTGCGCATCACGTCCGGCAACTGCCGCGTGGCCAGGACGTCGGCGGCGTCCCGCAGCCTCTCCAGGCGGCGGGAGATGCGCCGGGCGCCGCGCACCGCGCACCACAGCGACAGCGCGACGGCGGCCAGTCCAGCCGCACCCACGACGGCCGCCTTGGTCAGCTCGCGGTAGGCGAACGCCCGCCCGCGCGCGGCGGAGTTCTCGGCCGACCTGGTGCACAGCTGCATGTACCGCCGCACGGCCCGGTCGGTGGTCGACCGCCAGGTGTCCGCGGCCACGGCCCGCCCGGCACCGCCGGCGCCGGCCCGCAGCAGCGCGTCCTCGCCCCGCACCAGCGAGCGGTACAGGTCCCCGCGCTGGAAGGCCTCGAACAGCGCCCGGGAGTCGGCGGGCAGGTCCGGCACGTACGTCTGCTGGAAGACGCGCCGGTCCTCGATGGTCGCGGTCAGCGTGTCGTACTGCCGGTCGGTCAGCGTGCCGGCCGCCCGCGCACCGGCGACGAGCGCGTCCTCCCGGGAGACGAACTCCCGGACCCGGACGAGCTCGACGACGACCTGGGCCTCGCGCGCGAGCTGCCCGGCCTGCAGGGCGGTGAGCGTGGACTGCACGTCGAAGCCGGGTTCGACGAGCGCGCCGTACTCGTCGACCGCGCGATCCCAGGTGATCTGCCGCGCGAGCACCCGCTCACGCAGCCCCTCCAGCTTTCCGCCGGCCGCGACCATGGCGTCCAGCGCCTGCCGCTGCCGTGCGGTGAGCCGGCTGCGGTCGCCGTCCCGGACCGCCCGCCGCATGGCGTCGACGGCCCGGTCGGTACGGCGCTGCTGTTCGAGCAGCCGGCCCCCGGCCGCCGTGTCGAGCCGGGCGCCCAGGTAGGCGGCGGACATCCGGCGCTCGATCTGGATCTGCCCGACCGCGGTGTCCACGGGGGTCCCGAAGTCCTCGTACACCCCCTGCACCCGGATCAGCGCGCGCAGTTCGGAGGTGACCGACACCATGGCGAAGCTCCACAGGGCCATCAGCGCGACGGCCGGGGCGAGCGCGAGCGCCACGATCCGCGTGCGCACGGTGGGGGGACGGCCAAGGGGCCAGCGCATGGTGTACCTGCCGGTGTTACCAGTCAGTAGGAAGTGCGCCACAACCTACGGGATGCGCGCCCGGTACCGCAACGGTGACCTGTGGTAACCCAAGGTCACCTCGGCAGCGGGAGGACGGCGGTGAGGAAGGCCGCCCGGCCGCGGGGCCGGTCGTCGGCCGGCCTAGCGCCTCTACGAGGACACCGGCCTTGTCCTCGCCCACGGCGAGCACGTCATCGACGCGGTCGCGGCGGGCGCCCGGGACGCCGAGCTGCTGAGCGTGCGCCGCACCAGTCCGCTGCTGCGGGTGCGTCGGGTGACCACGACACGCCAAGGGCGCCCGGTGGAGTGGTCCGACGACCGCTACCGCCCGGACGCCGTGAGCTTCAGCGTGTACAACTCCCTCGGCGACAACGCGCCGGCGCGCAGGCCCGCGGACCAGGACCGGTTACCCGGGCGCCCCGGAGGAGAACCGCCGCAGCAGAGGGGACAGCACCAGTACCGACTTGGTGCGCTCCACGAACGGCTCCCCGGCGATCCGCTCCAGCACCCTCTCGAAGTGCCGCATGTCGGACGCGAAGACCTGGGCGATCGCGTCCGCGTCGCCGGTGACGGTCGACGCGGCCACGACCTCCTGGTAGCGCTCCAGGCCGCGTTGGATGGTCTCCGGCGAGGTGTTGCGCCGGCAGTAGATCTCTATGTAGCCCTCGGTCTCCCAGCCGAGCGCCGCCGGGTCCACCCGGACGGTGAACCCGGTGATGGCCCCGGTGGCGCGGAGCCGGTCCACGCGCCGCTTCACCGCGGGGGCGGACAGGCCGACCATCTGCCCGATGTCCGCGTAGGAGCGGCGGGCGTCCTCGGCGAGGGCGTGCACGATGCGTTCGTCGAGATCGTTCAGCACAGGGGGTGGTTCACTTCTTCGGATCGGTCACTTCTCTGCCGCCACCGCGAGGTGCTCGGCCGTCGCGAGGCGGGAACGGCGATGGCCGTACACGAAGTAGAACACGAGCCCGACGGCCATCCAGGCACCGAACACGATCCAGGTGACGGTGGACAGGCTGCCCATCATCCACACGCAGAAGGCGAAGCCGAGCGCGGGCAGCACCGGCGACAGCGGCACCCGGAAGGTGCGGTGCATGGCCGGGCGGGTCCGGCGCAGCACCACCACGGCCACGTTGACGAGTGCGAAGGCGAACAGGGTGCCGATGCTGGTGGCGTCGGCCAGCCTGCCCAGCGGGACGGCGGCGGCGAGGACGCCGCAGAACAGGGACACGATGACCGTGTTGGCGCGCGGGGCGCCGGTCTTCGGGTGCACCCTGGCGAAGACCTTGGGCACCAGTCCGTCGCGGGACATGGCGAAGAGGATGCGGGTCTGGCCGTAGAGCACGGTCAGGACGACGCTGGCGATGGCGATGACGGCGCAGCAGGCCAGCAGGGTGGCCCAGAAGCTCTGTCCGGTGACGTCCCGCATGATCTGGGCGAGGGCGGCCTCGGAGTCGTTGAACTTCCGCCACGGCCTGGCGCCGACCGCGACGGCCGCGACCAGCACGTACAGCGCGGTCACGATGACCAGGGAGAGCATGATGGCGCGGGGCAGGTCGCGCTGCGCGTCCTTCGCCTCCTCGCCGGCGGTGGAGGCGGCGTCGAAGCCGATGTACGAGAAGAACAGCGTGGCGCCGGCCGCGCTGACGCCCGCCATGCCGAGCGGCATGAAGTGCGCGTAGTTTCCGGACCTGAAGCCCATGAAGCCGATGGCGCAGAACAGCACCAGCGCGGCGATCTTCACGCACACCATGACGGTGTTGGCCCGCGCGGACTCCTTGGCGCCGCCGAGCAGGAACGCCATCGCGAGCAGGACGACGATCAGGGCGGGCAGGTTGAAGAGGCCGCCGTCGCCGGGCGGGGCGGACAGGGCCGTGGGGATGGTGACGCCGATCGTGCCGGCCAGCAGCTCGTTGAGGTACTCGCCCCAGCCGACGGCCACGGCGGCCACCGAGACGCCGTACTCCAGGACCAGGCACCAGCCGCAGATCCAGGCGATCAGCTCGCCCATCGTTGCGTATGCGTACGAGTACGAGGAGCCGGAGACCGGGATGGTGCCCGCGAGCTCGGCGTAGGAGAGGGCCGAGAACAGCGCGGTGAGGCCGGCGATCACGAAGGAGAGGGTGACCGCCGGGCCCGCCTTGGGCACCGCCTCGCCGAGCACGACGAAGATGCCGGTGCCGAGCGTGGCACCGATGCTGATCATCGTCAGCTGCCACAGCCCGAGGGAGCGCCGCAGCACACCTCCCTCGCCCTGGCCGCCCTCCGTGACCAGCTGTTCCACGGGCTTGCGTCGCATCAGGCGCGCGACGACGCCGGAAAACGCGGGGACGTCCGTTGCCTGGTTGTGCGGGGGTGCGCCTTGGTCGAGCACGCGCTGGCTCCTTGTCGCTGCCGGTCGGTGCGGCCGGGGACCGGTGCGACCCGCGCGTGCGGGGACCCACCGAGCGGGGTCCCCGCACGCCGCGTACAGCGCAGCACCCTATGAGGCGGGCGTTCACGGGCGTAACGGAGCAGCCTTGCGCGCTTGCGCAAGATCATTGCGTTCCCGCCCCCAGGGGCGCCCATTCATTGCGGGGTGGGCGCGACATCCTCGCCGGGCCAGGGCTGAGCCGGCGCTCAGCTCCAGCTGGCGTGCAGCGGCTTGCCCTCGGCGTAGCCGGCCGCGCTCTGGATGCCGACGACGGCCTTCTCGGCGAACTCGGCCAGGGAGGCCGCACCGGCGTAGGTGCAGGAGGAGCGGACGCCCGCGATGATCGAGTCGATCAGGTCCTCCACACCCGGGCGGGCCGGGTCGAGGAACATGCGGGAGGTGGAGATGCCCTCCTCGAACAGCGCCTTGCGGGCGCGGTCGTAGGCCGACTCCTCCGACGTGCGGTTGCGCACCGCGCGCGCGGAGGCCATGCCGAAGGACTCCTTGTACAGGCGGCCGTCCGCGTCCTGCTGGAGGTCGCCCGGGGACTCGTAGGTGCCCGCGAACCAGGAGCCGATCATCACGTTGGACGCGCCGGCCGCGAGGGCCATGGCCACGTCGCGCGGGTGGCGGACACCGCCGTCGGCCCACACGTGCTTGCCGTACTTCTTCGCCTCGGCGGCGCACTCGAGCACCGCGGAGAACTGCGGCCGGCCCACGCCGGTCATCATCCGGGTGGTGCACATGGCGCCGGGACCGACACCGACCTTGATGATGTCCGCGCCCGCGTCGACGAGGTCCTTGACTCCCTCGGCCGAGACGATGTTGCCCGCGACGATCGGCACCTGCGGGTCGAGGGCGCGTACCAGCCTGACGGCGCTGATCATCGACTCCTGGTGGCCGTGCGCGGTGTCGATGACGAGCGTGTCCACGCCCGCGTCGAGCAGCTGCTTGGCCTTGCCCGCCACGTCGCCGTTGATGCCCACCGCGGCGGCGATACGCAGCTTGCCGTGCGCGTCGACGGCCGGGGTGTACAGCGTGGCGCGCAGGGCGCCCTTGCGGGTCAGGATGCCGACGAGCCTGCCCTGCTTGTCGACGGCCGGGGCGTAGCGCCGGTTGTGGTGGTCGAGGGTGTTGAAGGCCTCGCGCGGGTCTATGTCCGCATCCAGCAGGAGCAGGTCCCTGGACATGACCACCTCGAGCTGGGTGAAGCGGTCGACGCCGGACAGGTCCGCGTCGGTGACGACGCCGACCGGCCGGTCGTCCGCGTCCACGACCACGCCGGCGTTGTGCGCCCGCTTGGGCAGCAGCGCCAGGGCGTCGGCGACCGTCTGGTGCGGGGCCAGCACGATCGGGGTGTCCAGCACCAGGTGGCGGCTCTTCACCCAGGAGATGACGTCGGTGACGACGTCGATCGGGATGTCCTGCGGGATGACCACCAGGCCGCCGCGGCGGGCCACCGTCTCGGCCATGCGGCGTCCGGCGATGGCGGTCATGTTGGCGACGACGAGCGGGATGGTGGTGCCCGTGCCGTCCGGCGAGCTGAGGTCCACGCCCTGACGCGAGCCCACCGCGGAGCGGCTCGGCACCATGAACACGTCGTCGTACGTCAGGTCGTACGCGGGCCGGATGTCATTGAGGAAACGCACGTGCTGCACATCCCAGTCGATCAGAGGTGACCCCCCGACGGGTGCGCCAGGGGGAAAAGAGCACGTACTTCATTGTCCCATGACGCGGGCGGCGTCATGCCCTCACAGAACATCCAGGCCGGTCGGAGACCTCTTAGGAGGATTCTCCAAGGGCCAGGGCGACGGTGAGCGCCGGTGTCACGCGCATGGCCTGGGAGAACACCTCCCGGGCGGTCTGCCACTCCTGCGGCCGGGCCGTGGCGTACGCCTGCCGGTGCCGTACGACGACCAGCCCCCCGCCCTCGGCCTGCTCCGGCCACACGGAGACGTCGGACAGGGAGTCGGCGAGGGCGTCCCAGTTGCGGCCGAACCGGTCGGGCAGCGCGAGGGCCCGGGCGACGCGATCCATCAGGCCGGCCTTGTCCGTGACCCCGGCGAGGTCCGGCGTGACCACGAAAGCCGTCATCTCGGCACCGCCCTGAACGTCTCATGGTGGTCGTCGGCGTAGTGGATCTCGCCGCCCTGCCCGGTGACGACGGGCCGGGCCCCGCGATCGCGTGAGCCCGGCGTCCGCACCGTGTACGCGGGGCAGCAGCCCCGTGGGTGCCGGGGCAGGCCGCCCTGCGAAGTCGCCGAGGACGGCACCGTCGCGTGCGTACGGGCAGGGGTCGCCCTCGTCGATGAGGGCGAGGGTCCGGCGCGCCCTTGCGGGGAGCCGGACCGCCGTGACGGTGGCCGTGTGCCCGGCCCAGGAGGGACGCCGGACCGGGTCGCCCCGGAAGGGCCGGTCGAGCACCCGGCCGGCAGCACGGCCAGGCGGAGCGCGCGCACCCAGAGGCGCACCGCAGCAGCATGCCGGCGATGCTGCGTGCGGCCGTCACGTCAGGACGACCACACGCCCTGCCGCCGGGCCCCGCTCACAGTCCGTCCGGGTCCGCGCGGCTGAGCGCGGGCTTCGGCGTCGGCCCCGCCGTCATCAGGTAGTCCGCGGCGGAGGTGTCCGTCACGAGGCTGGTGACCAGCCCGGAGCGCAGCACCGCGTCGATCGCGGACGCCTTGCGCTGACCGCCGGCGATCGCCACGACCTCCGGGATGCGGCGCAGCTGGTCGGCCTTGACCGTGATGCAGCGCTCGCCCAGGTCCCGCCCGATCCGGCGCCCCTCGGCGTCGAAGAGGTGCGCGGCCATCTCGGCGGCGACGCCGAGCGAGGCGTAGTGCGCCCGTTCCGCGTCGCTGAGCATGTCGTGCACCGTGGAGATGCCCGGCTCCCAGGAGCCGATGGAGACGCAGGCGACCGTGACCTTGTCGAAGTACTCGAAGGCCCGCGCGATCCCCGTCTGGTTGCGCAGGGCCGCCGCGGTGGCCGCGTCCGGCAGCAGCATCGGCGCGTAGATCGGGTGGGCGTCGCCGCCCGACACCTGCGCGGCGCGCCGCACGGCCTCGACCGAGCCGCGCTCCGAGGTCCCGGCGTCGTACACACCCGTCAGCTGCACCACCGTGCACGGCGGCAGGCGGTCGAGGGCCGCCGCCATGTGGATGGTGGACCGGCCCCAGGCCAGGCCCAGCACGTCCCCCTCGTCGACCAGCTCGCCGAGCAGGTCGGCGGCGACCTCGCCGAGGTTCTCGGGGTCGGGGGTCTCCTCGGCCTCGGCCGGGGACTCGACCACGACGGCGTGCCTGAGGCCGTAGCGGGCGCGGAGCGCGTCGGAGCGCTCGGCGTCCAGCTCGGCCGGCACGCGGATCTCGATCCGCACGAGATCCCGTTCGAGGGCCGTCTCCAGGACCCGGGCCACCTTGAAGCGGCTGACGCCGAACTCCTCCGCGATCTGGATCTTGGACTTGCCCTCGAGGTAGAAGCGGCGGGCCATGGCCGCCGCCTGCACCAGCTCAGCGGGTCCCATCCGCACGGCTGACCGGCCCGCCGACATACCCGACACGGCGATCTCCTCACTGCTGTTCACACTCTGGATTCGCCGTTCATCCTTGCAGATTCGGCGCAACGTATCCGCCCCAGCGGGCGGCCTTCAGTCAAGCGTTCACACAGCCGTGGCTCCGTGGTCGCATGCCCAGGACGCCTTGGCCGTGGCCGTCTGCGCCTGCGCGCGCAGGGCACGGACCGCATCCGCCGGGTCCTTCGCACCGTAGACCGCGGAGCCGGCGACGAACACGTCCGCCCCCGCGTCCGCGCACCTCTCGATCGTCGAGGCCGAGACACCGCCGTCGACCTGCAGCCACAGCTGGAGGCCGTGCTTGCCGATCAGCTCACGGGTGCGGCGGATCTTCGGCAGCATGATGTCGAGGAACGCCTGGCCGCCGAAGCCCGGCTCCACCGTCATGATCAGCAGCATGTCGAGTTCCGGCAGCAGGTCCTCGAACGGCTCGATCGGCGTCGCGGGCTTGAGCGCCATGGCGGCGCGGGCGCCCTTGGCGCGGATCTCGCGGGCGAGCCGCACCGGGGCGGCGGCCGCCTCCACGTGGAAGGTGACCGAGGAGGCTCCGGCCTCCACGTACTGCGGCGCCCACCGGTCGGGGTCCTCGATCATCAGGTGGCAGTCCAGCGGGGTGTCCGTCGCACGGGCCAGGGACTCCACGACCGGCACGCCGAGCGTGAGATTCGGGACGAAGTGGTTGTCCATGACGTCGACGTGGAGCCAGTCGGCGCCTTGGACCGCCTTGGCCTCCTCCGCGAGGCGCGCGAAGTCGGCGGACAGGATGCTGGGGTTGATCTGCACGGCCATGACCCAAGCCTGCCATGCCCGGGGGTCCGATGGTCGCGCCCGTCCACAGGCAAAGACGTTCATCGCACCGACCCGACGGTATGCGACGCCGCCCGTCGGCCGCGCGGACGGGCGTTGAGCCGGGCGGCCTGGCGCGTCAGGCGGTCGCGCTCGGCGAGATCGTGGGGCTTTCGGGCCGCCTCGGCGTACAGCCGCGCGGCAGTCGCCAGGTCGCCGTCGCGCTCGTGGAGGTGGGCCGCCACCGCGGCGCGGCGGGGCAGTGAGGCGTCCAGTTCCGCGAGCGCCGCCAGGCCGGCGCGCGGTCTGTCGGCCTCGCCGACGGCGACGGCGCGGTTGAGCCGGACGACCGGGTTGTCGGTCAGGCCCTCCACGAGCCCGCCGACACAAACCTCAGCCGGTGCGGCGGACCAGCGCCACCGCCCTCCACGAGCCCGCCGACACAAACCTCAGCCGGTGCGGCGGATCAGTGCGAGGTACATCGCGTCCGTGCCGTGCAGATGCGGCCACAGCTGCACGTCCGGGCCCTCGCCGAGCGCGGGGACGCCGGGGAGCAGCGGGCGGGCGTCGACGAGTTCGGTGTCCGGGCGCTGCTTGAGCACGTCGGCGACGACCGCGCGGGTCTCGGCGAGGTGCGGCGAACAGGTGGCGTAGCCGACGATCCCGCCGACGCGCACCGCCTCGAGCGCGCCGCGCAGCAGGGCGCGCTGCAG
>NZ_JBLEBI010000223.1:0-9509 GCF_047340315.1 Streptomyces sp. AF1A | reverse complement strand
GTCGCCCACCTACCCGGGCATGCTGGCCCTGGCCCGCGCGGCCGGCCTGCGCCCGGTCCCGGTGCCGGTGGATCCCGACGGCGTCCGCCCCGGCCTGCTCGCCGACGCCTTCCACGCGAGCGGCGCCCGGGTGTTCGTCTGTCAGCCGCTGTTCCAGAACCCGACGGGTGCCGTGCTGGCCCCCGACCGGCGCGCGGAGGTGCTGCGCATCGCCCGCGAGGCCGGCGCGTTCGTCGTCGAGGACGACTTCGTACGGCGCCTCGTGCACGCCGACTCCCCTCCGCTGCCCCGCCCGCTGGCCGCCGACGACCCGGACGGCGTGGTGGTGCACGTCGGCTCGCTGACCAAGGCGACCTCGCCCAGCTTCCGGGTCAGCGCCCTGGCCGCGCACGGGCCCGTGCTGGAGCGCCTGCGCGCCATCCAGGTGGTGGACAGCTTCTTCGTCCCCCGGCCGCTGCAGGAGGCCGCGCTGGAACTCGTCGGCTCACCGGCCTGGCCCCGCCATCTGCGGGCCCTCTCCGCCGAGCTGCAGGCGCGCCGCGACGCCATGACGGCCGCGCTCACCCGGGACCTGCCGGAACTGGCCCTGCCGCACGTCCCGTCCGGCGGCTACCACCTCTGGCTCCGTCTGCCCGACGGCACCGGGGAGCCGGCCCTGACCGCCGCCGCGCTGCGTGCCGGGGTGGCCGTCACGCCCGGCCGCCCCTACTTCAGCAACGAACCCCCGGCCGCCCACCTCCGGCTCAGCTTCGCGGCGGTGGCCGGCACCGGCGAGATCGCGGAGGGGGTCCGGCGGCTGCGGGCAGCCTGCGAGGAGGTGCTCCGGACCTAGCACAGCCCGGGCAAAACGATTCGACGCGCGCCTTTCCGCCCTGTGAGGATGCGGGCCATGAGCGATGCGCCCGACCTCCCGGACGGCTACGAGTTCTCCGCCGACACCGCCCGCGTCGACGTGGCCCGCGTCCACCGCTGGCTGTCGGCCGACGCGTACTGGGCGATCGGACGCTCCCGGGACAGGCACGAGCGGGCGATGGCGTCCTCGCTGAACTTCGGGGTGTACGACCGGGCCTCGGGCGAGCAGGTGGCGTACGCGCGCGTGGTCACCGACCAGGCGCTGTTCGCCTGGCTCGCCGATGTCTACGTCGACCCGGCGGCGCGCGGCAAGGGTGTCGGCACGGCGTTCGTCGGCCGCATCCGCGACCACCTGAAGCCGTACGGGCTGCGCCGGATGGTGCTCGCCACGCACGACGCCCACGGCGTGTACGAGAAGCTGGGCTTCCGGCCGCTGGACCGCCCGGACCGGTGGATGGTGCATCTGTTTGAGTGAGCGGGCGGTTACCGCAGGTAGCTCATAGGGTGCAGCTCTTGACCTGCGCACACGAGCGGCAGAGCATCGCCGCATGCCACTGAGGGTGACGTTCGTCGCCGCCGCGCGCAGCTCCCCCCTGCTCGCGGAGCGCTTCGAGGACGACCGGCCGCTGGACCAGGCGGGCTGGGACGAGGTGCAGCGCGTCGCAGGGGATCTGCTGCCGCTGGCGGCGGCCGACCTGCGCTACTGCTCACCGACCCCGCGCAGCCGCGCCACCGGAGACGCCCTGGGCTACGCCCCGCTGGTCCAGCCGGCGCTGCGCGACTGCGACATGGGCCGCTGGCGCGGGCTGACGCTGGGCGAGGCCATGGCCCGCGAGCCGGAGGCGGTGGACGCCTGGCTCGCCGACCCGCGCTCCACCCCGCACGGCGGGGAGTCCCTGCTGGCCTTCATCTCCCGGGTCGGCGGCTGGCTGGACACCCGGCCGGTGGACGACGGCGGCCGGTACGTCGCGGTCGCCGAGCCCTCCGTGATCCGCGCCGCCCTGGTCTACGCCCTGAAGGCGCCGCCCTCGATCTACTGGAACATCGACGTCCGACCGCTGTCCACGACCACCGTCGCCGGCCGCGCGGGCCGCTGGAACCTCCGCTTCGACGGCGTCGCCGCTCAGCCCTCGCGCACGTAGCCGGTGGTCAGCACCAGGTCCTTCGCCGGGCCGCCGACCCGCCACACCGTGCCCCAGTGGCCGGCGTCCCGCACGGTGAACTCGCCCCGGTAGAGGTCGGCCGCGCAGGGGTGCTCGGCGACGTGGCGCCCCGAGCGCAGATCCAGCGCGTGGAAGGGCCGGCCGTCGGCGAACCGCACGTCCGCCGTGCCCGGCGTGTCCCCGGGCAGAAACCGCAGGGTCCGTGTCGCGGGCCGAGCCACCCCCTGCCAGGTGAACGTGCCGGACTCCTCGTGCAGCAGCCCGCCGCCCGCAAGCGCCCCGAAGACCGTGACCCCCTCGAAACGCCCCCGCTCGCCGCTCGCCAGGTCCCGCACGTCCCGCTCCACGCGCCACCGCCCGGCCAGATACGCCAGCACGTCGGCCACCGGCCAGTAGCCGCCGCCCATCGGCCCGCCTCCTCTCCGCCACCCCGTCGACCCGCTCCATTGTCCGGCACACGGTGCCTCGGGCGACCGGGCCCCCGCCCGGCGGCGCGGTCAGACGCCGAAGTACTTCTGGGCCGCCCGCACCCCCGCCACCAGGGCGTCCACCTCGGCAGGCGTGTTGTAGACGTAGAAGCTCGCGCGCGTGGTCGCCGGGATGCCGTAGCGCACGACCGGGCGGGGCGCAGTGGTGGCCGACACGCACGGCCACGCCCCGCTCGTCCAGCACCTGGCCGACGTCGTGCGGGTGGATGCCGTCGACCGTGAAGGAGACCGCGGAGCCCCGGCCGTCCGGGCGGGCTCGACGGGGCCGAGGCCGCCCACCTGTGGCTGGTCCGGCATGGGCTGCTGCCCGACCGGGTGAGCCTGAACGGCAGGCAGTCCGGCCGGCTGCGCACGCTGCGCGAGGCGCTGCGCGCCCTGTTCGGGGCGTACGCCACCGGCGCGCGGCCGCCCGCCGACGCCCTGGACGCCCTCAACGCCGCTCTCGCCGCCGCCCCCGCCACGCCCCGGCTCGCCTGGAGCGCCGACGGCCCGCGCCGGGACGACGTGCCCGACACCGGCAACCCGGCCGCCGCCGCGTTCTCCCTCCTCGCCGAGGACGCCGCCGACCTGCTCACCGGCGCCGACGCGGCGCGGCTCGCCGAGTGCGCCGCCCAGGGGTGCGCCCGCTGGTTCCTGCGCTCCCACGGCGCCCGACGCCGGTGCACCACCCAGTGCGGAAACCGGGTCCGGGCGGCCCGCGCCTACGCGGCCCGCAAGGGCACGTCACCGTGACCCGCGGACGAAAGTCGCGCCGGGAGTGATCCAGGAGCGCGTCGGGCGCATCTCTACGAGACGAAGGGTCGTCCGTGCTTCCCGGAGACGGCGGCCGACGCCGAACGGACGAGAGAGCTCATCCCCCGATGCCGAAAACCCTCTCCAGGCAGATGCTCGCCTTCGCCGCGGTCGGAGTCGTGAACACCGCCGTCTACTCCTGCCTCTACCTGGTGCTCCTGACGCGCCTGCCCTACCTCGCGGCGCACGTGCTCGCCTTTCTGGCGAGCATGGTGGGGTCCTTCTTCCTGAACGCCCGCTTCACCTACCGGACCAGGCCCACCTGGCGGAAGTTCCTGCTGTTCCCGCTGACCAACGCCATGAACTTCCTGGTCACCACGGCCGGGGTGTACGTGATCGTGGACGTGCTGCACGCGGGGAACCGCTTCGCACCGCTGGCCGCCTCGGCGGCGGCGATCCCGGTGACCTTCGTGGTGTCCCGCTGGGTGATGCTCCCCAAGTCGATTGCATAAACGTGCAGCGAAACGTATAGTCATGCCATCCAGGAGGAGGACGGACATGGCGGTACGAGCGGCGGTCGCCGGCGCGAGCGGATACGCGGGCGGAGAGGTCCTGCGGCTGCTCCTCGGGCACCCCGAGGTCGAGATCGGCGCCCTGACCGGCAACTCCAACGCCGGGCAGCGGCTCGGCGCGCTCCAGCCGCACCTGCGGCCACTGGCCGACCGGGTCCTCTCCGAGACCACGGCCGAGGCCCTCGCCGGGCACGACGTCGTCTTCCTGGCCCTGCCGCACGGGCAGTCCGCCGCCGTCGCCGAGCAGCTCGGCCCCGACGTCCTCGTGGTCGACATGGGCGCCGACTTCCGGCTGAAGGACCCGGCCGACTGGGAGAGGTTCTACGGCTCCCCGCACGCCGGCACCTGGCCCTACGGCCTCCCCGAACTTCCGGGCGCCCGCGCCGCGCTGGAGGGGTCCAAGCGCATCGCGGTGCCCGGTTGCTACCCCACCGCCGTCACCCTCGCCCTGTTCCCGGCGTACGCGGCACGGCTGGCCGAGCCCGAGGCCGTGATCGTCGCCGCCTCCGGCACCTCCGGCGCGGGCAAGGCACCCAAGCCGCACCTGCTCGGCAGCGAGGTCATGGGCTCCATGTCGCCGTACGGCGTCGGCGGCGTCCACCGGCACACCCCCGAGATGATCCAGAACCTCAGCGGGGTGGCGGGCGAGAGCGTGCGGGTCTCCTTCACCCCGACCCTGGCGCCGATGCCCCGTGGCATCCTCGCCACGTGCAGCGCCAAGGCCGCACCGGGAGTGACGGCGGACTCCGTCCGCGCCGCCTACGAGAAGGCGTACGCCGGTGAACCGTTCGTCCACCTGCTGCCCGAGGGCCAGTGGCCCGCGACGGCCGCCGTCCACGGGTCGAACGCCGTTCAGGTGCAGGTCGCGTACGACGAGTCCGTGGGCCGCGTCATCGCGATCAGCGCCATCGACAACCTGGCCAAGGGCACCGCGGGCGGTGCCGTCCAGAGCATGAACATCGCCCTGGGTCTCTCCGAGACCACCGGACTTTCCACGATCGGAGTCGCACCGTGAGCGTCACGGCAGCCAAGGGATTCACGGCGGCGGGCATCGCCGCCGGGATCAAGGAGAACGGCAACCCGGACCTGGCTCTGGTGGTCAACAACGGGCCGCGCCGTGCCGCCGCGGGCGTCTTCACCTCCAACCGTGTGAAGGCCGCGCCGGTGCTGTGGTCCGAGCAGGTCATGAAGAGCGGCCAGGTCTCCGCCGTCGTCCTCAACTCCGGTGGCGCCAACGCCTGTACGGGCCCCAAGGGCTTCCAGGACGCCCACGCCACCGCCGAGAAGGCGGCCGAGGTGCTCGGCCGGGGCGCGATCGAGGTCGCCGTCTGCTCCACCGGCCTGATCGGTGTGCTGCTGCCGATGGACAAGGTGCTGCCGGGCATCGAGACGGCCGCCGCTCAGCTGTCCGAGCACGGCGGCGAGAAGGCGGCCATCGCCATCAAGACCACCGACACCGTCCACAAGACGTCCGTCGTCACCAGGGCCGGCTGGACGGTCGGGGGCATGGCGAAGGGCGCCGGCATGCTCGCCCCGGGGCTGGCCACCATGCTGGTCGTCCTCACCACCGACGCTGACCTCGACAGCGAGACCCTGGACCGGGCGCTGCGCGCGGCCACGAAGGTCACCTTCGACCGCGTCGACTCCGACGGCTGCATGTCCACCAACGACACCGTGCTGCTCCTCTCCTCCGGCTCCTGTGGCATCACCCCGCCGTTCCCGGAGTTCGCGGAGGCCGTGCGGCAGGTCTGCGACGACCTGGGGCAGCAGCTGATCCGGGACGCCGAGGGCGCCAGCAAGGACATCAGGATCGAGGTGGTGGGCGCGGCGACCGAGGAGGACGCCGTCGAAGTCGGCCGCTCCATCGCCCGCAACAACCTCCTCAAGTGCGCGATCCACGGCGAGGACCCCAACTGGGGCCGCGTGCTCTCCGCGATCGGCACCACGAGGGCCGCCTTCGAGCCCGACCAGCTCAACGTCGCGATCAACGGCGTCTGGGTGTGCAAGAACGGCGGCGTCGGCGAGGACCGCGAGCTGGTCGACATGCGCTACCGCGAGGTGCACATCGTCGCCGACCTCGCCGCGGGCTCCGAGACCGCGACGATCTGGACCAACGACCTGACCGCCGACTACGTCCACGAGAACAGCGCCTACTCCTCATGAGCACCACGCGTAAGCACACCGCGCTCCCCAAGGCGCAGATCCTCATCGAGGCGCTGCCCTGGCTGGTCAAGCACAACGGCAAAACGGTCGTCATCAAGTTCGGCGGCAACGCCATGGTCGACGAGGACCTGAAGGCCGCCTTCGCGCAGGACGTCGTGTTCCTGCACCACGCGGGCCTCAAGCCGGTCGTCGTCCACGGCGGCGGCCCGCAGATCAGCGCCGCCCTCGACCGGCACGGCATCGTCAGCGAGTTCAAGGCCGGCCTGCGCGTCACCACCGAGGACGCCATGGACGTCGTACGGATGGTGCTCGCCGGGCAGGTCCAGCGGGAGCTGGTCGGCCTGCTCAACCGGCACGGCCCGCTCGCCGTGGGCCTCACCGGCGAGGACGCGCACACCATCACCGCCACCCGGCACCAGCCCGAGATCGACGGGGAACTCGTCGACATCGGGAGGGTCGGCGAGATCACCGAGATCGACACGGGCGCGATCGAGGCCCTGCTCGCCGACGGCCGCATCCCGGTCGTCTCCTCCATCGCCCGCAGTCAGGACGACGGACATGTCTACAACGTCAATGCCGATACGGCGGCTGCGGCACTCGCTGCTGCACTGGGCGCCGAGACCCTCATGGTCCTCACCGACGTCGAGGGCCTCTACGAGGACTGGCCGAACTCGGACGAGGTGATCAGCCGCCTCACCGCCTCCCAGCTGGAGAAGCTGCTGCCGGAGCTGAGCTCCGGCATGGTGCCGAAGATGGAGGGCTGCCTGCACGCCGTCCGGGGCGGCGTGCACACCGCCCGCGTCATCGACGGCCGCGTCCCGCACTCCATCCTGCTGGAGATCTTCACCGACGAGGGCATCGGCACGATGGTCGTGCCCGACGAGAAGCCGGACGAACAGGGGGAGTCATGAGCAACCAGGAACTGACCGCGCGGTGGCAGGGCGCGCTCATGAACAACTACGGCACCCCGCGGCTGCCCCTCGTGCGCGGCGAGGGCGTCCTGGTGTGGGACAGCGAGGGCCGGGCGTACCACGACTTCGTCGGCGGCATCGCCACCAACGCCCTCGGCCACGCCCACCCGGCGATCGTCGAGGCCGTCACCCGGCAGATCGCCTCCCTCGGCCACATCTCCAACTTCTTCATGGCCGAGCCCACCGTCGCCCTCGCCGAGCGGCTGCTGCAGCTCTTCGGCCGCGAGGGCCGGGTGTTCTTCTGCAACTCCGGCGCCGAGGCCAACGAGGCCGCGTTCAAGATCGGCCGGCTGACCGGGCGGACCCGCATGGTCGCCACCGAGGGCGGCTTCCACGGCCGCACGATGGGCGCGCTCGCCCTCACGGGGCAGCCCGGCAAGCGGGACCCGTTCCGGCCGCTGCCCGGCGACGTCACCCACGTGCCCTACGGCGACGCGCAGGCGCTGGCCGCGGCGGTCACCGAGGAGACGGCCCTGGTCGTGATCGAGCCGATCCAGGGCGAGAACGGGGTGGTGGTGCCCCCGGCCGGCTACCTCAAGGCCGCGCGCGCCATCACCGCCGCCACCGGTGCCCTGCTCGTCCTCGACGAGGTGCAGACCGGCATCGGCCGCACCGGCACCTGGTTCGAGTACCAGGCACACGAGGGCGTGCTGCCCGACGTCGTCACCCTCGCCAAGCAGCTCGGCGGCGGGCTGCCGCTCGGCGCCACCGTGGCCTTCGGCCGCGCCGCCGAACTGCTGCAGCCCGGCCAGCACGGCACGACCTTCGGCGGCAACCCGGTCGCCTGCGCCGCCGGACTCGCCGTGCTCGACACCATCGCGGGCGAGGGCCTGCTGGAGAACGTCAAGCGGCAGGGCGAGAAGCTGCGGGAGGGAATCGAGGGACTGGGCCACCCGTTGATCGATCACGTGCGGGGTGCGGGCCTGCTCCTGGGTATCGTGCTCACCGGGCCGCGCGCGCCGCAGGTGCAGCAGGCGGCCCAGGAGGCAGGGTTCCTGGTGAACGCCCCCGCCCCCGACGTCGTACGGCTGATGCCGCCGCTGAACCTGCGCGACGCCGAGGTGGGTGCCTTCCTCCAGGCGCTGCCGGGCATTCTCGACGCAAGCGGGGACGGACGATCCGGAGAATGAGACGACGATGAGCCAGGCCCAGGACCACGAGCAGCTGACCAGTGCCGGGCCCGCCGTGCCGCAGACGCGCACCGCGCGGCACCGCCGGATCGTGGACATCCTCAACCGGGAGCCGGTGCGCTCGCAGAGCCAGCTGGCCAAGCTGCTCGCCGACGACGGGCTGAGCGTCACCCAGGCGACGCTCTCCCGCGACCTCGACGAGCTGAACGCGGTGAAGATCCGCAACACCGACGGCGACCTGATCTACGCGGTGCCCAGCGAGGGCGGCTTCCGCACCCCGCGCGCCCCGCTGGGGGAGTCGGCGAAGGAGGAGCGGATGCGGCGCCTGTCGCAGGAGCTGCTCATCTCCGCCGAGGCGTCGGCGAACCTGGTCGTGCTGCGCACCCCGCCCGGGGCCGCGCAGTTCCTCGCGTCGGCCATCGACCAGGCCGAACTGCACGACATCCTCGGGACGATCGCCGGTGACGACACGCTGCTGCTGATCAGCCGGGACCCGAGCGGGGGGCAGGCGCTGGCGGACCACCTGCTGCGGCTCGCGCAGAACGGGCACTGACCGGCATGCGGGGCGCGCACCCGCGGCGGACAATGGACGGGTGAGCTCCCGCGACGGGCGGTCAGGCGGGCGGGCAATCTCCTGGCGGCCCTCGGCCGTATACAGAAGTGTGTCGAGTTTGCGGTTCCCCGTGGGCCGGCTCCCGGACGAGGCGTTGCTGTCCGGACTGGCCACCGGAGACCCGGAACTGGCCGTCGTGTTCGTCCGCAGGTTCCAGCACCGGGTCTTCGGGGTGGCCATGGCCGTCACCGGGGACCAGCAGCTCGCCGAGGACGTCGCGCAGCAGACCTTCGAACGCGCGTGGCGACACGCGCAGATCTACGACTCGCGCCGTGGGTCGGTCACCACCTGGCTGACCACCATCGCGCACAACCTGGCCATCGACGCCGTCCGGGCGCGGCGTGCCGAACCGGTGGCACCGGAGGACCTCGATTCCCTCCTCGGCGTCGTGAGCGACACCCCCGAGCGGTGGGCGCTGGCCGACGAGGCCTCCGCCCAGCTGCGGGCCGCCGTGGCGCGGCTGCCACGGGAACAGGCCCGTGCCCTCATGATGGCGGGCATCTACGGGATGACGGCCCAGCAGGTCGCCGACGCCGAGCACATCCCGCTGGGCACCGCCAAGACACGAATCAGGGCGGCGATGATCAAACTGCGCACCACACTGGGGGCTTCGAAGCGAGGCGACCATGTCCAGTGACTGCGAGAAGCTGCGGGAGATCGGCGCCGAGCTGGCGCTGGGCGTGCTGCCCGGCCGCGAGCGGGCGGAGGCGGTCGCCCACCTGGACCGGTGCGCGGACTGCCGGGAGTCGGTGCGGCAGCTGACCCTGGTCGGCGACCGGCTGATCGGCCTGCTGCCGGACGCCGAACCACCGCCCGGCTTCGAGA
>NZ_JBLEBI010000222.1:0-9605 GCF_047340315.1 Streptomyces sp. AF1A | reverse complement strand
GTCCAGGCCGTCGGCCACCCCGTGGGCGCCCTCGTCGACGAGGTGACCGGTGGTCCGCTTCGCATGGTCGTATCCTGACTTCAGCGCACCGGCCACATGGTTGAACTTGCTGGTGAACGACATCAGTGACCACCAGCCACATCACCCACGTTGCCCTCCTCCACCAGCGCCCGCACCCCCCACTGCCAGCGCTCACAGAAGGTGTGCAGCATCGCCCCGAGACGGTCGTCGCCGGCGTCCTTGCCGTCCATCTCCAAACCGGTGAAACCCCGGCCCGCCCCCGCCCAGCCCTTCATCGTGCCCAACGCATCCAGCTCGGCCAGCGCCTTGTTGATGCCCTCCGCGATCAGGCCCAGCCCCTGCACCCGCAGATCCGGCTGACCGCCCCCACCCGGTGACGTCATGAACGCCCCTCCCCCGTCGGTCGTCAACTCCCGGCTTCTGAAACCCGTTTATGCAGTACGTCAGTCATCCGCGTACCGGTTCCACCGTCCCTGCAGTGGCGCATGCGCGATGCCTGCGGGGTACGGCCGCCGCTTCCAGGAGAGCAGGCGACGCCAGGCCCTGAGCAAAGAACGGTGAACGCTTCGGCAAAGTACGGGTGTTGTGGACATCCGGTGCGGGCGCCCGAGCCGGCCCCGGCATGGTGATGTCCGCGTACCCCGACAGCCGTGACCTGCGTATGTCTCCCGACAGGCCGGTGTCACCCCCGTGATCTGCCATGTGTCAGAGCATCACATCATGTGTTGTCCATAGCAACGCGACACGAGATCAGGCGCGTAGCTTGGCGGAATTCTGATTCCTGCCCAGGCCGGCTCACCTGAGTGGTGGCCGTCGGATCGGGTCGACGGCCGGCTTCGGTGGTCGGGCCGAAGGGGCTGAAGGATCCGGTCTGGACGGTGAGAGGCCGCGGCCGGGTCATTGGACTCGCGAGTGGGGATGCGGGCTCGGGTGACGCGTTCATCGGAAGGGGATGTTGAGCCAGGGACTGCCGGGCTCGGTCATCAGGATCCGATGGGCGTCGACCATGTCCTGGTACCAGTCGCCGAATTCCTCGTCGTCGAAGTGGAGGCAGCGTCCGAGGATGTAGGCGGCGGAGAAATCCTGCCACGACTTGTAGGACCGGGCGGCGGCCTGGCCGGCCTGGATGACGGCGGACTCGGCCTCGTTGAGCGTGCCGAACCGGGCTCCGAGGCCCCAGCGGGCCATCTTCGAGGCGCGTCCGAGGTCCCAGGCGTCGACGGAGGTGACGTATTTGTTCTCGTCGAGCACACCGTCGGCCCGCAGTCGGGCCTCGTAGCGGGTGATGCGCCCGATCAGCCGCTGCACTCCCTCGACCTGGGCCTCGACCTCGGACTCGGGTCGAGGGTCGGTCCTGGTGACGCCGTCTTCCGTGACGATGACAGACCCCTCCGACCTGGCCCGGATGACGTTGACCGCTCTTCCTTCTCTGGCATGCTCTGGTGACTCTTCTTTGCGTGAAGGCCGCAGAGAAAACCTCGTGGAAGATGGCTACGCTGATTGCCTCAGGGGCGATATTTCTCCCTTTTGCGGCACTTTCCATCCTTGCGCCCGGAATACTTCTTCTGTTGGCCTGTCTCGTTCCTGCTGTGATGGTCAGTTTCAGAGTGGCGGAACAGAAGTCTTTGAAGGCGGGCCTGCTGACTGCTGTGGGAGCGGTGATTCTGCCGACCGGGATGATCGTGGCCTTCGGGGTCGCCTCGATCGCCCGGTGACTTCCAGGCGCTCACAGTCCGGCTTGGGCCTCAGCCACCGCGACGGAGACGGTGTACGTGTAGCCGGCCCCGAGGTAGGGCTTGCCGGATGGGAGAGGGCGGGGTCAACGACATCGCCGGGAGCGTCGAGACGACCTTATGGGGAGGGATGGGGCATGGCCACACGGTCATTCGACGGGGCCCGTTCACGGGGCGGTTGCCTCACGTCCTCGTCGAGAGTGACCGGGCACAGCCACTCGGCAAAGTCCCGGCACGGGACGGTCGCCTCACTCCTCCGACAACCCGGCGCACATCTCCCGCAGGACCTTGCCGCAGCGGCGTGCGTACGCGTGCTGGAAGCCGCGGGTCGCCGGGCCGCCGGCCTTGGTGTACCACTTGGCCGCGCGGCTGAAGGCGGCGATCGTGAGCCAGACCGTGCCGTCGCCCGTGCGGTCGACGAGGAAGGCCTCCTCGCCGCATTCGGGGTGGCCGCGGAGGGTGCCGTAGGCCCAGCCGGCGCGGCGGGGTTCCTCGGTGGTCCAGATGATGCGGCAGGGGGCCTTGATGACGCCGGCCAGGGTTATGGTGACGTCGACGTCGGGGGCCGCGCGGTCGGCGGTGGCGTCGACGCCGACGCCGAGGGTGCGGTGCATCTCCCAGGTGAGGACCGCCTCGGCGGCCCGGTCGAAGACCTCGTGCCCCTCTCCGATGCGCGTGCGCACCAGCATCGGGTGGAAGCCGGGCGGGCAGAAGGCCAGGTCGTCGCGGGTCGCGCCGACCGGCTCGTAGGTGAAGGGCGCCGAGGACATGGGTCACAAGCGTAGGGCGGCACCCGGAACGCCCTCCGTCCGGGTGCCGCCCAGTGTGCCTTCGTCCTAGTTGACGTTGACCGCCGACCAGGCCGCGGCCACCGTCTTGTACTCGGTGCTGCTGGAGCCGTACAGGGCGGACGCCGCGTTCAGGGTCGCCGTGCGGGCGGCCTTGTAGTTGGTCGTCGACGTCATGTACGTCGTCAGCGCCTTGTACCAGATCTGCAGCGCCTTGGCGCGGCCGATGCCGGTGACCGTGGAGCCGTTGTACGTCGGGGAGTTGTACGAGACCCCGTTGATGACCTTGGCGCCGCTGCCCTCGGACAGCAGGTAGAAGAAGTGGTTGGCGACGCCGGACGAGTAGTGGACGTCCTTGTTGCCGACCGAGGAGGACCAGTAGTCCGCCGAGCCGCCGTCCTTGCTGGGCTTGTCCATGTAGCGCAGCGGGGTGCCGTCGCCGTTGATGTTGATCTTCTCGCCGATGAGGTAGTCACCGGGGTCGGAGGAGTTGTTGGCGTAGAACTCCACGCCGGTGCCGAAGATGTCGCTGGTGGCCTCGTTCAGGCCGCCCGACTCGCCGGTGTAGTTGAGGCCCGCGGTGTTGGAGGTGACGCCGTGGCTCATCTCGTGCCCGGCCACGTCGAGCGCGGTCAGCGGGTGGGTGTTGCCGGAGCCGTCGCCGTAGGTCATGCAGAAGCAGCTGTCGTCCCAGAACGCGTTCACGTACGAGTTGCCGTAGTGGACGCGGGAGTAGGCGCCGACGCCGTTGTTCTTGATGCCGTTGCGGCCGAAGGTGTTCTTGTAGAAGTCCCAGGTCTCCTGCGCGCCGTAGGCGGCGTCGACGGCGGCCGTCTGGTCCGTCGAGGAGCTGGAGGCCTTGCCCGTGCCCCAGACGTTGTCGGCGTCGGTGAACAGGGTGCCGGTGCCGGAGGTCCGGTGCGCCAGGTTGTACGTTTTGTGACCGCCCCGGGTCGTGTCGTACAGCTGGTACGTCGAGCCCGACAGGTTGGTGTTCAGGCTGACGGTCCCGGAGTACAGGCTCTTGCCGGTACCGGTGGCGTTCTCGATGCCCTGGTACTCGAAGAGCTTCTTGCCGGTGGCGGCGTCGGTGATGACGTGCAGCTGGTTCGGGGTGCCGTCGTCCTGCAGGCCGCCGACGACCGTCTCGTAGGCGAGGACGGGCTTGCCGGAGCCGGCCCAGATCACCTTGCGTGCGCCGTCCGCGGCGGACGTGGCGGAGCCCAGCGTCCTGGCGGCGGACACCGCCTGCTTCTCGGCCTTGGCGGCGGTGATCTGCGGCTTGAGCGTGGACACCTTGATCGTCGCCTTGACCGCTCTGGTGACGCCCTCGGTCCTGCCCGACTTGGCGGTGTGGACGATCAGGTCGCCGCCGAGCACGGGCAGGCCGGCGTAGGTGCGCTCGTAGCGGGTGTGCACGGTGCCGTCGGCGTCCTTGACGACGTCCTTGACGACCAGCTTCTCCTTGGCGCCGAGGCCTATCTTCCGCGCGGTCGCGGAGGCGTCGGACTGCGCCCGCTGGATCAGGGCGGTGTGCGCGGCGCCGGACAGCGGGACCGGGGCGGCGGCGAGGGGCTCGGCGGCAGCGGCCGGGGTCTGGGCGGAGGCGCTCGCGGCCAGACCGGTGGAGAGGAGGGCTCCGGCGGCGACAGCGGTGGCGATGGCCAGGGTGGTGCGCTTGTGACGCGCGTAGAGGGGGCTCACGCAAGCTCCTTCTCGTGGGGGAGTCCGGTCAGCGTGGGGTTACTGGCCGGAGAGTGTGGCGTTGCGAAGTTGCTGTGCTGCGGCGGGTGGAGAGAGAGTGACATCTAGGACGCGTACATGTCAGGTCCCTGAAGTGATGTTGGCCGAAAGTCGACTGTCCGGGAAACGTTGCGGGGGTGTTGACGAGCGTCGTCCGAGGGGGCCGGACCCTCGGACGGCGCGGAGTCACCAGGCCCGCGAGGTGCGGTTTACGGGAACGTCAGCTTCCAGCTGTTGAGCCGGCCCGTGTCGTACGTGGCTTGATCCTGCACCCGCAACGTCCAGGTGCCATTGGCCGGTTCGGCGGAGGCGTTGACCGTGTAGGTCTGCTTGACGTTGTCCGCGGAGTCGGAGGAGCTGAAGTTCTTCAGCCGGTACGCCGTGCCGGAGGGGCCGACGAGGTCGATCACCAGGTCGCCCCGCCAGGTGTGCGTGATGTCCACGCCGACCTGGAGGGTGCCCGGCGCGTTGCCGGTCCGGCCGGAGACGGTGATGCTGGAGGTGACGGCGGGGCCGTTGTCCGGGATCGCCACCGGCGTGTTGTTGTCGTACACGGTGCCGCCGCCACCGCCGCCCCCGCCGTCGGAGCGGGAGCCGACCGCCACGCCGGCCCAGGCGTCCTGCACCGCCTTGTACTCGGCGCTGGAGGTGCCGTACAGCTCGCCCGCCGCCGCGAGGGTGCCGGTGCGGGCGCCTGCGTAGTCGGTGGTGGAGGTGAACTTGGTGGTGAGCGCCCGGTACCAGATCTGCAGCGCCTTGTCCCGGCCGATCCCGGTGACCGGAAGGCCGTCGGCGGTCGGGGAGTTGTAGGTCACGCCGTTGATGACCTTGGTGCCGCTGCCCTCGGACAGCAGGTAGAAGAAGTGGTTGGCGACGCCCGAGGAGTAGTGGACGTCGAGGTCGCCGACGCCGGAGTACCAGGAGTCGGCGGAGCCGCCGTCCTTGCTGGGCTTGTCCATGTAGCGCAGCGGGGTGCCGTCGCCGTTGATGTTGATCTTCTCGCCGATGAGGTAGTCACCGGGGTCGGAGGAGTTGTTGGCGTAGAACTCCACGCCGGTGCCGAAGATGTCGCTGGTGCCCTCGTTCAGGCCGCCGGACTCGTCGCTGTACTCCAGGCCCGCGGTGTTGGAGGTGACGCCGTGGCTCATCTCGTGCCCGGCCACGTCCAGCGCGGTCAGCGGGTCGTTGTTCCCCGAGCCGTCGCCGTAGGTCATGCAGAAGCAGCTGTCGTCCCAGAACGCGTTCACGTACGAGTTGCCGTAGTGGACGCGGGAGTAGGCGCCGACACCGTCGTTGCGGATGCCGTTGCGGTTGAAGGTGTTCTTGTAGAAGTCCCAGGTCTCCTGCGCGCCGTAGTGGGCGTCCGCGCCCGCGGTGGCCGCGTTGGAGTTGGTGCCGTCGCCCCAGGTGTCGTTCGACTGCGAGAACAGCGTCCCGGTGCCCGAGGTGCGGTGGTTCAGGTTGTACGTCTTGTGACCGCCGCGCGCCCCGTCCGTCAGCGTGTACGTCGAACCCGACTGGGTCGTGGTGAGCGTCACCTGGCCGCTGTAGCGGGTGTTGCCGACGCCCGTCTCGATGCCCTGGTACTCGAAGAGCTTCTTGCCGGTGGTGGCGTCGGTGATGACGTGCAGCTGGTTCGGGGTGCCGTCGTCCTGCAGCCCGCCGACCACCGTCTCGTACGCCAGCACGGGCCTGCCGCTCGCCGCCCAGATCACCTTGCGGACCAAGTCGGCGGCCGGCTTCGTCCCGCCGAGCGCCTTCGCCCGCTGGACGGCCTGCTTCTCGACGGCGGCCTTCGACACGGCGGGGGTGAGGCCGGCGACGTTCAGGGCCGCGCGGCTCGCCCGGATCACCTCCATGGTCTTGCCGGACCTCGAGTCCACGATCAGGTCGCCGCCGAGGACCGGCAGGCCGGCGTAGGTGCGCTCGTACCGGGTGTGCACGGTGCCGTCGGCGTCCTTGACGACGTCCTTGACGACCAGCTTCTCCTTGCCGCCGAGGCCGATCGACCGCGCGGTGGCGGCCTTGGCGGCGTCGGCGTCGCGCAGCAGCTCGGCGCGCTGCGAGGGCGTGAGCCGCAGGGACATGTGCGACGGGTTGGCCCGGCCGGCCTGCGGTGCGGCCGCCGGCGCCGCGCTGGCCGCGCCCGACTGCACGGCGGCGGCGATCAGGGCGGCGACGCCGGCGAGGGCCACGGTGGCCGTGCGGCGGTGGGACGTGGGGTGGTGCGCGATGGGGGGCGGGGTGTGGGAGGTGCGTCCGCGAGAGGAATTGCTTCTCAACACTGACTCCTTCTGCGTGACCGCGGTGTGCGCGGCCAGGGGAGACCGGACGGTGGGTTGAGGCGTCCGGGCAGAACTGGGCGTTGCGCGGAACCAGGTGCGGGGCCGCTCAGGTCGGGGGTGGAGCTGTGGGGGTGCTGTGAGGCGGCCGTGGGAAGAGTGGCAGGGAATCCTGCCAGTGTCAGGACCGCGTCAAAAACTTGGCCGGAAATGGTTCGTTGACCGGATATTCATGTTCGGTATGCGGACGGGCGGGGGTGCGCGGGTTTCAGGGCCGGGCACTGTACGGCGGTTCAGGACCGCACTGCACCGCCGTTCAGCGCCCGTACGCCGCGTGGCCGTTCGCAACCGCAGGCTGTCGCGGCGGTTCGGCGGCCGTGCGCTGCGTACCGGTTCAGTAGCGCGCGCCGCCATGCACTTTCAGGGCGACTGGCTGCCGCTGCTGTCTCCGTTCACAACGACTCGCTGTCGCCGCTGTCGCCGTTCAGTACGGCCCGATGTCGGCCCCGTCCTCGTTCAGGACGGCCCGCTGTCGCCGCCGTCCCCGTGCCAGGTGCGCCACAGCGCCGCGTACGCCCCGCCGGCCGCCACCAGGTCGTCATGGGTGCCGAGTTCCGTGAGGCGGCCGTCCTCCATGACCGCCACGCGGTCGGCGTCGTGGGCCGTGTGGAGGCGGTGGGCGATGGCGATGACCGTGCGGCCCCGCAGGACGGCCGCCAGGGCGCGCTCGGTGTGGCGTGCCGTCGCCGGGTCCAGCAGGGCGGTCGCCTCGTCGAGGATCAGCGTGTGCGGGTCGGCCAGCACCACCCGGGCGAGGGCCAGTTGCTGCGCCTGCGAGCCGTCGGTGGGCCGGCCCCCCGCGCCGAGGCGGGTGTCGAGCCCGTCCGGCAGGCCGCGGACCCAGTCGTCGGCGCCCACGGCCGCGAGGGCCGCCCACAGGCCGGCGTCCGTGGCGGCCGGATCGGCGATGAGGAGGTTGTCGCGGACGGTGCCGAGGAACACGTGGTGTTCCTGGGTGACCAGGACGACCTGGCGGCGCAGCAGCTCCGGCGTCAGCTCGGCGACCGGCACCCCGCCCACGGTCACCGTGCCGGTACCGGGCCGGTCGATGCCCGCGAGCAGCCTGCTGAGGGTCGTCTTGCCGGCGCCCGACGGGCCCACCACGGCGAGGCGTTCGCCGGGCCGCACCGTCAGATCCACCCCGCGCAGCACCTCGCCACCGCGCTCGTAGGCGTAGCGCACCCCGCGCACGTCGATCCGGTCGTCCGCCGGGACCGCGCCGGCCCGCTCCGGTGCCGAGCGGGGCGCCTTCGCGAGCCCCTCCACCCGCGCGAACGAGGCGCTGCTGTCCTGCAGTTGCTCCACCCGCATCAGGATCTGGTCCAACGGCTCGACGAACTGCCGCAGATACAGGGTGGCCGCCACCACCGCGCCGACACCGACCACGCCCCGCCCGTGCAGCCACCCGCCGAGCAGCAGCACCCCGACCACCGGGACCGTGTACGTCACCTCGACCGCCGGGAAGAACACCGTCCGCAGGAACAGCGTGTACAGCCGGGTCCGGCGGGACCTCTCCAGCGCGTCCCGGCTCGCCGCGATGCGCCGCCGCCGGAGCCGGAACGCCTCGACGGTCCGGGCGCCCGTCGCCGTCGCCGCGACGATCTCGGCGACCTCCGAGGTGGCGGCGCCCTGGGCGAGGTAGCCGTCCCGGGCGCGCCGCAGATACCAGCGCAGCGCCAGCCAGATCGGGGTCAGCCCGAGCAGGCCCAGGGCGCCGAGCAGCGGGTCGAGCGCGAACACCGCGCCGAGCACGGACAGCGCCTGCACGGTGCAGACCAGCAGTTCCGGGCCGACGTCCCGCAGCGTGGTGCCGACGGTCGACACGTCCGCCGTGCCGCGCGCGGTCAGGTCGCCGGTGCCGGCCCGCTCCACCACGGACGCGGGCAGCGCCAGCACCCGCTCGACGTACTCCTCGCGCACCCGGGCCAGCGTGCGCTCCCCGAACCGGTGCCCCACGTAGCGCGCCCAGCGGGCCAGCAGCAGCTGGGCCAGCGAGCACAGCAGGATCCACAGGGCCAGCCGGTCCACCGCGCCGACCCCGTGCCCGGCGCGTACCTCGTCGATGATCCGGCCGACCAGCCACGGCCCGGCCAGCCCCGCCCCCGCCGCCGCGACGTTCAGCACCAGCACGGCGCCGAACGCGCGCCCGTCGGCCCGTACCAGCCGCACCACGGCCCGCCGCACCTGCGCGCGGCCCGCGACCGGCAGCAGCCCCTCGCCCGGTGTCATCGTCCGGTCCTCTCCGTGCCGCAGGTGGTGTCGTGGGTGGACAGCTGCCGCCGCGGGCCGGTGGCCGGCGGCGTCGTGTGGCGCGCGGTGGGCGGCACTTCGGCGGTGGGCAGGGCCCGCACGCGCTCGCGGGCCGCGACCGGTGACAGCCCTTCGCCGGATGTCATCACGCGACCTCCTCCGCGTCCGTGACCTCCGCGTCGCGGGCGACCAGGGCGCGGTAGGCCGGTTCCTCGGCCAGCAGGCGCCGGTGGGGGCCGGTCGCGGCGACCTTTCCGTCGACCAGGAAGACGACCGTGTCCGCGCGGTCGAGGACGAGGGGCGAGGTGCTGGTCACGACCGTCGTACGGCCCCGGCGGGCCTCGCGGAGCCGTTCGGCCACCGCCGCCTCGGTGTGCGCGTCCAGGGCCGAGGTCGGCTCCACCGCGAGCAGCACCTCGGCGTCGGCCAGCAGCGCCCGCACCAGACGCGCGCGCTGCCGCTGGCCGCCGGAGAGGCTGCGGCCCTGGCCGGCCACCGGGGAGTCCAGCCCCTCAGGCAGAGCGCGCACGACGTCCTCGGCGGCGGCCGCGTGCACCGCCCGGCGCAGGGCGCCCTCGCCGGGTGTGTGTGCGGCGGCCACCACCTCGCGCAGCGGCCCGGCGAACAGATCCGCCTCGTTGTCCGCGACCAGGATGCGCTCGCGTACGTCGTCCAGCGGGACCGCGTCCAGCCGGACCCCGCCCCAGGTGGCGTCGGTCGGCCCGTAC
>NZ_JBLEBI010000221.1:0-9771 GCF_047340315.1 Streptomyces sp. AF1A | reverse complement strand
CCCGTGCCAGGCAGGTGAACAGGGCGTGCCCATAGGCCCCGTCGGCCCGGAGCCCGTCCGCCGCGCCGGCCCAAGCACCGTCGGCGTCCTCGGTGTCCTCCGCGTCCTCGGCGTCCTCGGCGTCCTCGGTGCCGTCGGTGCCGTCGGTGTCCTCGGTGCCGTCGGTGTCCTCGGTGTCCTCCGCGTCTTCGGCGTCCTCGGTGCCGTCGGTGTCCTCGGTGCCGTCGGCGTCCTCGGTGCCGTCGGCGTCCTCGGTGTCCTCCGCGTCTTCGGCGTCCTCGGTGCCGTCGGTGCCGTCGGTGCCGTCGGCGTCCTCGGTGTCCTCCGCGTCCTCGGCGTCCTCGGCGTCCTCGGTGCCGTCGGCCGGCCGCGGGCGCGGCGCGCCCGGCCCCGTCATGTCCTCCACCACCGCGCGCAGCAGCAGTGGATTGCCCCCGGCCAGCCGGTGTGCCAGGCGCCGGTGTGCCTCCGCGCAGATCCCGGCCCGGTCCAGCAGGGTGTCCACGCCGGACGGGCTCAGGCGCCCGGCCCGCAGCCGTAACAGCCGGGGCAGGCGGAGCAGTTCGCTCTCCAGGAGCGGGTCCGGGACCGGCGTGGGCAGGGCGCGCGCCAGGACCAGGAGGATCCGGGCGCGGCGCGAGCCCCGGGCCAGGTGCAGCAGATGCGCGCGGGAGAGGTCGTCGGCGTGCTGCCAGTCGTCCACGCAGATCACGACCGGCCCGTGCGCCGCCAGCCTTCGTACGGCGGCGCCGAACAGCTCCATCGACTCCCGCAGTCCGCGCCGGCCCCGCTCCCGGCGGGGCGGCAGCAGCCCCAGGGGGCCGCTCGCGGCGAGCTGGCCGAGCAGGCCCAGCGGCAGCCGGCGCTCGGCGGCCGCGCCGGTCGCGCGCAGCACCGTGTGGCCCCGGACGGTGGCCCGGTCGATCGCCTCGGAGATCAGTTCGCTCCGGCCGCAACCGACGGGCCCCTCCACCAGGACGACACCGCCGCGGCCCGCCGCGGCGTCGTCCAGCGCGGATTCCAGCGATGCGAGTTCCGCTGCCCTTTCCACGATTTTCACGCTGCGCCCCCCGCGATCACGCAATTATTTTGTCCGGGCATACCGAAGCCGGTTTTCTGCCGGAAATACGTCATCCGAGAATTGTGCATTCCATTCTAGATGGGGCCGGCCCGCCCCGACGGTGACCAGAACCTGCACGGCAGCAAATTGACCGCTGCTTACGCCCATGCGCGTAGCCGCCGGACGGGCCGCGGCGGCGCACGTCGGGCGCCGCGCGCCGCCGGCAGTGGCGCCCGAAGTCGCCTGCACGCCGCCCGCGCATCGCCCGCACGATGCCGGGAAGTCGCCGCGGAAGTCGACAAAGCTGCACAGTGCCGTGGTGCGGCGCCGGCGCAAACGCCCCGGAGAACCGGCCGAACGGCCGTGCGTCGTCCCCGTATGGCAAGGGCATGGCAGGACCCGCGCCGGCCACTGACCAGGGACCGGCAGGAGTGCGCACGGCAACCCGTCGGCATGGCAGCAGGCTGCCGCCCGCACCCCCTTTTTCCCTGCCACGTCCGCCGCCCGGCCCGCCGTCGCTCGCCGCGGGGCCGGGCCCGCTCGAAGGCTGGAGTCAGCCCACCTCCGGCCCCGAGCGAATCGAGGACTCCATGCTGGCCGACCTGCTGCCGTCGACCGTCGCCGCGGTCGAGGTGCGCACCGACCCCGTCGGCGTCGCCCTCTTCCCCGAGGAGGAGGACCACGTGCGGGACGCGGTGCCCAAGCGGCGCGCCGAGTTCGCGGCGGTGCGCTGGTGCGCCCGGACGGCGATGGCCGAGCTGGGCGTGCCCCCGGCGCCGGTCGTACCCGGCCGGCGCGGCGCCCCGGCCTGGCATCCGGAGCTGACCGGCAGCATGACGCACTGCGCGGGCTACCGGGCCGCCGCCCTGGCCCGGCGCGAGGACTTCGCCTCCGTCGGCATCGACGCCGAGCCGGACCTGCCGCTTCCCGACGGCATCCTGGAGGAGATCTCGCTGGGGCCGGAGCGGCGGCAGGTCACCGCGCTGCTGGCCGGCCACCCGGGGATCGCCTGGGACCGGCTGCTGTTCAGCGCCAAGGAGTCCGTCTTCAAGGCCTGGTATCCGGTGACCGGCCTGGAACTGGGCTTCCACCAGGCCCTGATCACCTTCGACCCGGCGCGGCGGGGCTTCACGGCCCGGCTGCTCACCGGTGCGGGGGGCGCCCGCGCGCCACGGGCCTTCACGGGCCGGTTCGCCGCCGAGGACGGCATCCTGGCCACGGCGATCGCCCACACGGCCCACGCCCTCGTCCCGGCCTGACCGTTCCCGTTCCGCGCCCGCGCCGGACGCCACCGCCGGCACGGCGCAGGGCCCCGGTCCGCTTCCGCCCGGGGCCCCTGTGGTGGTCCGTCGTACCGCGGGCGGGATCAGGTCCAGCGGTCGTCGCACGGCGTGGTGAGGAGCGCGGTCAGGGAGAGGCCCTGCGTGCCGGTGCTCACCGTCACCCCGGCGTCGGCGGCCGTGTCCGTGTGTCGCGGTGCGGCCTGGGCGCCGCCGGCGGCGAGCACGGCCGCGGCGCAGGCGCCGAGCAGGACAGCGGCCAGTTCACGCCGTCGGGTTCGGAAAGAAATCCCCATGTCTGTTCCCCCACTTGGTCATGTGATCTCAAAGGAACCGTAAAGGCATTTGATTGAGAGTTCTACTTCATTGGCCTCTGCCCTCATGGGGCCCCGGTCCCTTCCGGCGGACTTCAGCCTGCCTTCATTGAGCTCTTACGACCAAGCGCTTCACGGTGGCGTAAAGTTGCATGACAGGTAATTCGCCGGACTGGGGGGAGCGGCAATTGATGGCCGGAAGCGAATATTCCACCCTGGGTTTCGCTGAGCTGGACGACGTGAGCGCGTCGGCGTACGGCCACGCAGTGCGGCTCGGCCGCTTCGACCGGGAGGCCATCGCCGGGCAGCTGGGCCTGACCGCCCCCGAGGCCGAGCGCGCCGAACAGGTGCTGCGCCATCTGCGTTTGCTGCAGCCCATGCCCGGCGACCCCAGGGTGCTCGTCCCGGTGGGCCCGGAGGTGGCCGCCGCCGACCTGGTCGGAGCGGCCGAGCGCCAGGTGCGGGATCTGCAGCAGGCCGTCACCGAGGTCCGCACCAAGCTGCTCTCGCTCACCCCGCTGTACTTCGAGGGCAGACGCGAGCGCAACCGCCTGGAGGCCTTCGACCTCATCGGCGACGCGGCACTCGTCCAGTCGATGATCGACGAGCGCCGCCAGCTGTGCCGCAACGAGGTCCTCATCATCCAGCCCGGCGGCCCCCGCCCCTCCGAGGTGCTGCCCGCCGCCCGGCGGGCCGCCCAGGAACTGCTGGAGCGCGGGGTGCGCATGCGCACCATCTACCAGCACACCGCCCGCAGCGACCTGCCCACCCGCGCCTACGTCCGGGACGTCACCGCGGCCGGCGCCGAGGTCCGCACCGCCGACGAGGTCATCGACCGGCTGTTCATCTACGACCGCGAGATCGTCTTCCTGCCGGAACGTACCTCCTGCCCCGACCAGCCGCCCGGCGCCGCGGTGGTGCGCGAGCCCACCCTCGTCTCCTTCCTCTGCCAGGTCTTCGACTACCTCTGGGACAGCGCCACCCCGTTCGAGCCGGACACCGGCAAGGCGCCCACCACCGGGGACGACGTGAAGCACTCGATCCTGCGGCTGATGGCGAAGGGCTACAAGGACGAGATGGTCGCGCGCCGGCTCGGCATGTCCGTGCGCACCTGCCGCCGGCACATCGCCGAGATCACCGAGGAACTGGAGGCGACCAGCCGCTTCCAGGCCGGCTTCAACGTGGCCAGGTCCGGCATGCTCGACGACCTCCCCGAGGACCTCGCCGCCGGACGGCCCGTCAGTTCCCGCGACACGGCCAGTCGTTGAACACCTCCCCGTCCCCCAGCGCGTCCTCGATGGCGTCCACGCAGTCCTGGTCCAGCATCGTGGCCACGTCCATCTCGGCCGTCGAGCCGAACCCGGCGTCGTAGACGGCGGCGCTGACGCAGTAGGCGTCGTCGATGACGAAGCTGCGAAAGCCCCACTCGTCGCCCGTGCCGATCGTGCCGTCCGGGCGCTGCACCTGGACCGGGCGGCCGTCCGGGCCGAAGCCGAACTCCGTGAAGCGGAAGTTCATCCCCTGCCCGATGGCCTTGCTGTAGGCCTCCTTCAGCGTCCACAGCCGCACCAGACTGGGGTTGCGCTCCCGCTCGTCCAGCGCGGCCAGCGTGATCAGCTCGTACGGCGTGCACACGTGCCGGCCGAGCCCGCCGCCGTACATCTGGCGGTCCATCCGCTCGGCGTCGACGCCGATCAGCCCGCGCGTGGTCAGACCGACCAGCAGCACGTCGCCGGTGTGGCTGAGGCTGATGTCGATCTGGTCGTAGCCGCGCAGGTACGGCCGTCCGGTCGCGCCGTAGGCCAGCTCCAGCTGTTCGGGGTCGCTGCGCAGGACCGCGCCGGCCGCGTACTTCAGCAGCAGCCGCGAGGCCGCGTAGCGGCGGCGCACGTCCGCGTGGGTCAGCTCCAGATAGCGGGACCAGTCCCGGCCGAGCACCTCGCGCAGCGTCTCGTCCCCCGGGACCTTGGCGCCGAGCGCGGACAGCCGCGCCCACAGCAGGGCGGAACCGCTCTGCCGCAGATCGCGCCTCACCTGGTTCCAGGCCGCGTCGGAGCAGTCCGCCACCTCCACCGGAACGGTGAGCGGCGGCCCCACGGCCGCGCTTTGGTGGGCTGTCATGCCTGCTCCTTCACACACACGTGGATGTCTTCGAACGTCCGGGCCTCGAGGAGAGGGCGGATGGCCAGCCGTCGGCCGGTCTCCTCCTCCAGCGCCGCGACCAGGCGCAACAGCAGCACCGAGTCCCACTCGGGCACATCCGCCAGCCGCGTGGCGACGCCTCGCCCGCGCAGATCGATGGAGCACTCATCATGGAGCAGTCGCAGAAAATCGTCGAGGCAGCCAAGATCCATGGGCATTCTTTCCAGCCGGGGTCGCGGTCATTCGGATGTGAGAGGGCACCAGGGGGAGCGTGCGGAGGTCGTGCCGATAGCGCGTGCGCCCCGTGGCGGACGCCCCGGAGGGGCGGGACTCGCCGGACCCGCCGGGTTCCCGGGATGCGCGCGGCCTCTCGGACTCGGCCGGCGTGAAACCGAGTTCCGGATAGAAGGCCCGGGCCGGTGCGTTCTTCCGGGTCTCGGTGAAGCCGGCCCGCACCTCGCGGCAGCCCGCGGCGCGCGCCCGGGCGAGCACGTCCGCGAGGCAGGCGTGCTCGATGCCGCGCGCGAGCACCCGGCAGCTGAGCCAGACGTTCACCACCTCCAGCACCGCTCCGGCCCGCCGGGTCAGCACCGCACCCACCAGACCGTGCTCCCCGAACCGGTCGGCGGCCCGCGCCACCAGCAGCTCCGCGCCGTCCGCACCGCCCGCCGCCGCGGCCACCTCCGCCTCCGTCAGCCGCACCCCGGTGAGGTTGAACCGGTTGGTGCGCTGCGTGAGCTGGGCGGTGCGGGCGTACTCGTACGGCAGCGGGGGCCCGAAGTCGACGCCGGTGCCCAGGTCGGCGAGGTACGCGTCGACGGTGGCCGCGCCCGCGCGCAGCCGGCCGCCCCGCGCCTGTGCCCGGTACCGGTTGCCGCGCTCCCGGTCCTCCTCCGTCAGGCTCGGCTGGTCGAACCAGCCGTCGCGCAGCAGTCTCTCGCCGTGCAGGGAGGGTTCGTCGTCGAGGCGCACGACGGCCACCTCCGGCAGCGCCGCGCGGATCCGGGCGCACTCGGCCGGCGAGTCGTCGGCGAAGACCAGCGCGTCGGTGCCGATGCCCACCCGGTCGGCGATCTCCCGCAGCGCCTCGTCCTTGGGCCCCCACCCGGCGGCGATGTGCACGAAGTCGTCCTCGCGCAGCCGCATGTCCGGGTGCTCGCGCAGGACCGTGCGCACCTCCTCGGGGTCGTTGCGGCTGCTGACCGCGAGCAGCACCCCCTGCCCGCGCAGCTGGGCGGCCAGCCGCTGGAACGCGCCGAAGGCCTCCGCCCGCGGGGTGCCCGCCGCGGCGACACCGGCCGGGCCGTCCTCCGCCAGCACGCCGTCCCACAGCGTGTGGTCCAGGTCCAGCACCAGGCACTTGCGGGTCGTCCCGCGCAACGCCCGCACGAAGTGGGCCACTTCGCGGGCGTACGCCGCGAGCAGCCCGGCGCCGAGCTGGGCGTCGGCGTGGTGGGCCAGCCGGGCGTCGTGCAGCGGACCGCCCTCGGTGAGCAGCGGGTCGAGGTCGATCACGACGACACCGTCGGCCTCCGCGGACAGCCGCAGCAGGGACGCGTTGAACTCCCGCCACACCGCGCCCAGGCGCGCCCGCGACCGCAGATCCACCAGCCGGCGGCTCCAGGTCGCGGGCAGCGGCAGGGTGTTGAGCACCAGCGTGCCGCCCGCCCGGGCCCGGTGCCCGGCGGCGACCTCGCGCAGCAGCGCCAGCGTCCCGTCGCAGGCCCGCGCAGCGTCGTCGGGGCCCCACACCTCGGGCAGCCGCCGGAGGACGATCGAGGCATCGAGCAGGCACAGCGCCACTTCGTAGCGGACGCCCGCGAATCCGCCCGCGGAATCGGTCAGGTCCCGCACGAAGGCGCCGTGGTCGCCCAGCACCGGGCGCACCGGCATCCCGTGCCGGGCGAGTTCCGCCGTGAGCGGGTCGAGCACCGGGGCGACCGTCGACGACCCGGTGACCGCCACCGTCACCACGGGCGTGCCGGGATGGTGCGCCCGCACCCGGTCCGGATCGGCCCCGGCCAGCAGCCGGCCGACCCGGCGCAGCGCCACCGGGTCGTCGGCGACCTCGTGCCGGGCGAGGAGCGCGGCGACCGTGTCGTACTCCGCCTCCAGCCGGCGCTCGTCCCGCAGCAGCCGCAGCAGGTCCAGGGCGCTCGTGCCCGGGCCGGCGGCCGGTGCGGCCGCCGACGGGGCGTCAGACCTTCTCAAGGCACACCCCCGTCCTGATCCACTTGCTGGACTCGACGGCCAGGGCCAGCGCCCGTTCGCCGGGGCGGGCGGCCGCCGCCAGCCGGTCGAACTGGTGGAAGGGCAGCGCGTTGCCGGTGTTCCCGGTGTCGCTGACACAGCTGATCTCACGGGCGCCCGGCAGCGCGAGCCGGTCGAGGATGCGGTGGGTCATGTGGCGGGACAGCTGGGGCGGCAGCAGGTAGTCGACGTCCTGCGGCTGCCACCCGGCCAGTTCCAGCGTCTCCCACAGGGCCTCGGCGGCCATGCCGGGCACGAACTCCTCGATCGCCTTGTAGTCCTCGGTGACCGCGGGGCCGTCCGGTACGGCGTCGCCCGCGCCGTACCAGTGGACGATCTGCCCGGGGTCGCGGCCCAGTCCGGTGAACCGGTGCAGCACCCCGCGCACCGCCAGCCGGTCGCCGAGCGGCTGCGCGGTGAGCACGGCCGCGCCGGCGCCGTCGCCGAACAGCACGTAGTTGACAAGCTCGCCGGCGGGCCTGCGGGCCGCTCCGGGCCGCAGGTCCAGGTGCCGGTGGGTGACGTCGCCGCCGACGACCAGCCCGGCCCCGGCGCCGCCGGCGAGCAGGGCGCGGCCCAGCTCCAGGGCCTGCAGCGCGCCGGAGCAGCCGGCCTGGAGCTGGTAGGCGGGCAGCTGGCCGAGGCCGAGCCGGTCGGCGACCTCCGTGGCGGTGGTGGGCAGCAGCCGGTCCGGGGTGGCCGTGGCCAGCACGAGGAAGTCGACGTCGGCCGGGTCGAGTCCGGCGCGGTCGAGGGCCTGGGTGGCCGCCCGGGCGCACAGCCCGGCCAGGGTGCCGCGGACCTCGCCGGTGTCCAGGTCGCGGGCGAAGTGCCGCAAGCGGGTGCCGACGAAGACGTCGATCCACTCGGGGCTCACGCCCAGCGCCCGGCCGAGCGCCGCGTTGTCCACCGGCGCGCCGGGCAGGGCGGTGCCGATCCCGGCGAGGAACGCCGTCGCCGTCACGTCACTCACCTCCCGCCCCGGCGGTCGCCGGCACCCGCGCGCCCGCGGCCGCCTCCGCCTCCGGCAGGGCGCCCAGGTGCGCGGCCAGCGACTCGATGGACCGCAGCGCCGGAATCAGGTCCGGCACCGAAAGCTCGCCCAGCTGCGGCAGCCGCGCCTCGATCCGGTCCTTCAGCTGCATGATCATCACCGAGTCGAACCCCAGGTCCTCGTAGAACCGGGCCCCCGCCGTCAGTTCGGCCACGGGATAGCCCCCCACATCGGCGACGGCCCGGATGACGGCGGCGACCAGGGGCGGACGGCCCGCTTCCGGCGCCTGCCGGCGCTCCGCCGGCTCGTCCCCCCGGGCCTCCACCGCCACGGCGTCCCCCGCGCCCGCCGCCGGCGCCGGTGCCTGGGGAAAGCGCGGCCGGTCGTCGAAGACGTACGGCGCCAGACGCTCGGGCCTGCGGTGCTCCGGGGCGTACAGGGCGGACCAGTCGGGGTCGAGGCCGGCCCGGTACAACGTGGCGACCACGTCGGCCAGTTCGCGACCGGTGGCGGCGGGCCCCGGGCAGGGGTGGAGGAATTCGACGCCCTCGCCGAAGCCGCCGCGGCCCGCGAGGCCCAGCAGGTGCGGCCGGGGCCCCAGTTCCAGGAGGTGGGTCGGCGCGCTCTGCCGCATCAGCGCGCCCAGAGCGTCCGCGAAGAGCACCGGCGCGGCGGCCTGCGCGGCCCAGTACCCGGCGTCCAGCGGCTCGTCGCGCAGCAGGCGGCCGTACCGGGTGGAGACGAACGGCACCTCGGGCCGGCGCACCGCGATCCCGGCCGCCGCCTCGCGCAGCCGCGGCAGCACGGGCGCCACGGCCGGCGAGTGGAAGCCGACCGGCGCGTCCAGGAAGCGGGCGCGCAGACCCTGGGCCGCGAGCGCGGCGGCGGCCCGTTCCAGCGCGGGCAGGCTGCCCGACAGCGCGGTGTCGCCGGGGCCGTTGACGACCGCGAGGACCAGGTGCGGCTCCTCGGCGAGCAGCGCCTCGACCCGGTCCCGGGCGCCCCGCACCGCCAGCATGCCGGTGCCGACCGGCAGTTCGGCCATGAGCGCGGCCCGGGTGGCGACCAGCCGGGCCGCGTCCGCCAGGCCGAGCGCGCCGGCCGTCACCGCCGCCGCGTACTCGCCAGCGCTGTGCCCGAGCACGGCCGCCGGGCGCACGCCGAGACCGGTGAGCGTTCGGGACAGGGCGTACTGCACCGCGAACAGCGCGGGCTGGGCGAGGCGGGCGCCGGTGATCCGCTCGTCCCCGGTGAGCAGCAGCTCGCGCACCGAGTGGCCGGTGTGCGGGGCGAGCGCGGCGTCGGCCTCGTCCAGGTGGCGGCGGTAGGCGGGCAGGTCGCGGTACAGCCCGGCGGTCATGCCCGGGTACGCGCTGCCCTGCCCGGTGTACAGGAACCCGACGACCGGCGCACCCGACGGCCGTACGGCGGCCCGGGCCGCGGCGGGCGCCAGCGCGGCCCGGCGCAGCGCACCGGCCAGCTCCTCGGTGTCCCGTGCGGTGACGGCGTACCGGTACGGCAGTCCCGTCTTGGCCCGGTTGCTGCTCCAGCACAGCGCCGCCACCGACCGCCCGTGCCGCGCCACCGCGGCCGCCTGGGCCGCGAGATTGCGCCGCAGCCCGTCGGCCGAGTCGGCGGTCAGGGTGAACACGCCGACGGGACTGTCCGCACCCGAGGCCACGGCGGGGACGTCCCGCCCCTGCGCGTGCGGCCCCTGCGACCGGCCGGGAA
>NZ_JBLEBI010000220.1:0-9949 GCF_047340315.1 Streptomyces sp. AF1A | reverse complement strand
GCGCGAGCCGCAGCGCGCCCAGCCGCACCCCCGGCACTCCGTCCGCCGCCCGTACCAGGACCGCCGTGGCCGCGCGCTCCGCGATCCACGCGCCGTCGCGCGACCCGCCGAGCGGCAGCAGCCTGCCGAGCCCCAGCTGGTGCCGTACCGCCTGGGTCCACGTGTCCGCGTCCACCGCCATTCCTCCAGCCTGCCGCATCCCTGGCGCGCAGCCGAGCAACCTTGCTTACGGTGGTGCGAGGAGGACGACCGGAAGGGGCGTACGGCGATGACCGGTATGACGACGGCTCCCGAGGGGGAGCCCGAGCCGCAGGTGTCGACCCGCAAGACCGTCCGGCGCGGCGGCGGCGATCCGGCGACCCGGGGACGGACCACCATCGCCGACGGCGTCGTGGAGAAGATCGCCGGTCTCGCCGCCCGGGACGTGGTCGGCGTGCACGCCATGGGCAGCGGACTCGCCCGCACCTTCGGCGCCGTGCGCGACCGGGTGCCGGGCGGCTCCAAGTCGGTGAGCCGGGGGGTGAAGGCCGAGGTGGGCGAGGTGCAGACCGCGCTCGACCTGGAGATCGTCGTCGACTACGGCGTCTCGATCGGCGACGTCGCCCGCGCCGTGCGGGAGAACGTGATCGCCGCCGTGGAACGCATGACCGGCCTGGAGGTCGTCGAGGTCAACATCGCGGTCAGCGACGTCAAGCTGCCCGAGGAGGAGGAAGAGGAACCGGAGCCCCGGATCCAGTGAGCGCGGCCCCCGCACGCCTGACGAGCCGATGAGCTGAGGAGCGCTGCATGAGCATGACCGTGGTCGGCATGATCGCCGGCATGGCGCTGGGTTTCGCGGGGTACTTCGGCGGCTTCGGCGCCTTCCTGCTGGTGGCGGCGCTCGGCGCCGTCGGGTTCGTCGTCGGCCGGCTCGCGGAGGGCGACCTGGAACCCGGAGACCTCTTCCGCACCCGCGGTGACCGGCGCGACCGGCGGCGGTGAGGACCGTGACCAGCGAGACCGGCACCGAACGGCACCCGCCCGCCCTCGTGCCGCCGGGCGAGCGCGGCGCCACGTGGATCGCCGACCGCGTCGTGGCGAAGATCGCCGCGCAGGCCGCCCGCGAGGCGCTGGACCCGCTTCCCGCGGACGCCGCCGCGCCGCACGCCACCGTCGTGGTCCGCCATGACGCGGCCCGCGTCCACGTGCGGCTCGCGCTCGGCTATCCCTGCGACATCGGCGCCCGCTGCGCCGCCGTGCGCCGCCATGTCACGGAACGGGTGGGCACGTTGGTGAACATGACGGTGTCCGAGGTCGCCGTCCGGATCGAGTGGCTGCACCTTCCGGCCGGACCGGGGAGGACGTGATGAGCGAGGCACGCGGCATCACCACCCTCGACGAGACGCCCGGCGCCGCCCCGCCCGCACGCCGCGGCAGCGGCCGCTTCTGGTCCCCGCGCCGCGTCCCCGCGGGCATCGTCGCCGCCCTGATCCTGGCCGGCGCGGGCATCCTGCTCTACGACGTCCTGGTCGTGCGCGCCCACCACCCGGCGATGCACTGGCGCCGGGCACTGGCCCGGCAACTGGCCGAACGCCCCCTGGACGACACCTGGGTGCTGGCCGGCGCGGCCGTCGCCGCCGCCCTCGGCCTGTGGCTGATCGTCCTCGCGGTCACCCCCGGCCTGCGCGCGCTGCTGCCGATGCGGCGACCGCACCCCGACGTCCGCGCCGCCCTCCGGTGCGACGCGGCGGCACAGGTGCTGCGCGACCGGGCGATGGAGCTGTCCGGCGTACGGTCCGTACGGGTGCGGATGGGCCGGAGGAAGGCCGACGTGCGGGTCGTCTCGCACTTCCGCGAGCCGGCCGACGTACGGGCGGACCTGGAGGCCACGCTCGCCGAGGCGATCCGGGGCCTGGGCCTGACCCGGCAGCCCGCGCTCTCCCTGCGGGTGGTACGACCCGGGCGGAAGGGGTGAGGGCGGTGCGCACCGGTGGCGTCAACCGCGTCCTGCTGGGCCTCGTCGGCCTGGCCCTGCTGGCGCTCGGCGGGGCGGTGCTGGCCGTCGGGCTCGGTGCCCGGCCGCCCTCCTGGTGGATCCACACCGGCCCGCACGACGTGCTGCTCACCAGGGCCGAGCGCACCCGCTGGCGGGGCGCCGGCTGGTGGTGGCCGGCCGTCATCGGCGCCCTGGCCGTCACCTTCCTGCTGGCCCTGTGGTGGCTGACGGCGGTCCTGCGCCGGCACCGCCTGGCCGAGGTCCGGATCGACACCGGCGACGGGCGGGGCGCCCTCCTGCGGGGCAGGGCCCTGGAGAGCGCCCTCGCTCAGGACGCGACCGCGGGGCCGGGCGTCACCCACGCCGGGATCCTGCTGCACGGGCGTGCCACGCGCCCCGCGGTGAGCGCCACGCTGCAACTGGAGCCGGACGTGGACCCGGCGGCGGCCCTGACCGACTTCACCGGCCGGGCGCTGGCCCACGCGCGCGAGTCGGCCGAACTGGCCTCACTCCCGGCGGAGGTGCGGCTGAGGGCGCTCAGGCACCGCGCGGAGCGGGTGACGTGACGGGTCAGAACCCGTGCCGCATGCCGCCGTCCACCGGCAGCATGATCCCGGTCAGGTAAGAGGCCGCCGGGGACAGCAGGAAGGCGGCCGCCTTCCCGAACTCCTGCGGCGTCCCGTACCGCCGCAGCGGGATCCGGGACTCGTTGGCGGCCCGGGTGGCCTCCGGGTCCGCCGAGAGGCCGTCCAGCTCGCGCACGCGGTCCGTGTCGATCCGCGCCGGCAGCAGGCCCACCACGCGAATCCCGCGCGGCCCGAGTTCGTCCGCGATGGACTTCGCGAACCCGGCCAGGCCCGGCCGCAGCCCGTTGGAGACGGTCAGCCCCGGGATCGGCTCGTGCACCGAGCCGGAGAGCACGAACCCGATGACGCCGCCCTCCTCCAGCTCGGCCGCCGCCGCGCGAGCGAGCCGGACGGCGCCGAGGAACACCGACTCGAACGCGTCCCGCCACTGCTCGTCGGTGTTGTCGGCGACGAACCCGGGCGGCGGCCCGCCCACGCTCACCAGCACCCCGTGGAAGCCGCCGAAGTGCTCACGGGCGGCCGCGATCAGCCGCTCGGGAGCCCGCGCGTCGCCGTTGTCCACGGCCACGCCCACCGCGTCCGGGCCCAGTTCGGCGGCGGCCTCGGCGACCCGCTTCTCGTCCCGGCCGGTGATCACCACCTTCGCCCCGTCGGCGACGAGCTCGCGCGCGGCGGCGTTGCCCAGTCCGCGCGTGGCTCCGGTGACGATGTACACCCGATCCTTCAGTCCAAGATCCATGGCCCCTATCCTGCCTGGTCGTCCCCGAACAGCGTGAGGGCGGTGTTCACCAGGCCGAGATGGCTGAAGGCCTGGGGGAAGTTGCCGAGCTGGCGGCCGGCGAACGGGTCGTACTCCTCGGCCAGCAGGCCCACGTCGTTGCACACGTCCACCAGCCGCTCGAAGAGCTCCCGCGCCTCCTTGGTGCGGCCGGTCAGGTGCAGCGCGTCGGCCAGCCAGAACGAGCAGGCCAGGAAGGCGCCCTCGCCGCTCGGCAGCCCGTCCACGACCGAGTCCTCGGTGTCGTAGCGGCGCAGGAAGCCGCCGTGGCCGAGGTCGTCGCGGATCGCGTCGACCGTGCCGACCACCCGCGGATCGTCCGGGGGCAGGAACCCGACGCGCGGGATGAGCAGCAGCGCGGCGTCGAGTTCCCGGGAGCCGTAGTACTGGGTGAAGGTGTTGCGCTCCGGGTCGTACCCCTTCTCGCACACCTCCTGGTGGACCTCGTCGCGCAGCCTCCGCCAGCCCTCCAGGTCGCCGCTCAGCTCCTTGTTCCTCTCCAGGGTCCGCACGGCGCGGTCGGCGGCCACCCAGACCATCACCTTGGAGTGCACGAACTGGCGCCGGCCGCCACGCACTTCCCACAGGCCCTCGTCCGGCTGCCGCCACGCCGACTGGAGGAACCCCATCAGCGAGCGCTGGATGGCCCACATGTGCGGCAGGCTGCGCAGGCCCGCGCTGCGGGCCAGCCACAGCGAGTCCATCACCTCGCCGTACACGTCGAGCTGGAGCTGCTCGACGGCGCCGTTGCCGATGCGTACGGGGGAGGAGTCGGCGAAGCCGGGCAGCCAGGGCAGCTCGGCCTCCGGCAGCCGCCGCTCGCCCGCCACGCCGTACATGATCTGCAGGGCGGCCGGGTCGCCCGCGACCGCGCGCAGCAGCCAGTTGCGCCAGGCCTCGGCCTCCTCCCGGTAGCCCGCGGTGAGCAGCGCGCCGAGGGTGAGGGTGGAGTCGCGCAGCCAGCAGTACCGGTAGTCCCAGTTGCGCACGCCGCCCCGCTTCTCGGGCAGCGAGGTGGTGGCCGCGGCGACGATCCCGCCGGTCGGCGCGTAGGTGAGGGCCTTGAGGGTGATCAGGGAGCGCACGACGGCGTCCCGGTGGGGGCCGTCGTACCGGCACCGGCGGGCCCAGCGCCGCCAGTCGGTGACGGTGCTCTCGAGCGCCTCGTACGGGTCGAGCAGCCGTGGGCGCGGCTCGTGCGAGGGGTGCCAGGTGAGCACGAACGCGACCCGGTCGCCCTCGCCGACGGTGAACTCGGAGTGGGTGCCGTAGTCCTGGCCCCAGGTGCGCACGGCCGGCTCGGTGCGAAGCCACACCGAGTCCGGGCCGGCGACGGCCACCCGGTGGCCGTCGGAGCGGCGCATCCACGGTATGACCGAGCCGTAGTCGAAGCGCAGGCGCAGCGTGCTGCGGACGGTCACCCGGCCGCTGACCCCCTCGACGATGCGGACGACGTCGGGGGCGCGCTCGCGCTGCGGCATCAGGTCGGTGACCCGCACGGTGCCGTCGGCGGTCTCCCACTCGGTGTCCAGGACGAGGGTGTCGGGCCGGTAGGCGCGCCGGGTGCAGGTGGCGGCGCCCTCGGGGGCGATCCGCCAGTGGCCGTGGTCCTCCTCGCCCAGCACTCTGGCGAAGCAGGCCGCGGAGTCGAACCGCGGCAGGCACAGCCAGTCGATCGAGCCGTCCCTGCCGACCAGGGCCGCGCTCTGCTCGTCGCCGATGAGGGCGTAGTCGTCGATGCGCGCGTTCACGGGATGCGGTTTCCCGGCATGCCGGGGGGCCAATCAGGTGGTGCGCCGGGGGAGTGACGGCAGCGCGCGGGCGTGCGGTGCTCACGGTGCTGGTTCTTGCCGTAGATCACCCACGGCTGCAGCGCGCGGGGCTCACACTGCGGCCGGTTCGCTCTCCTGGGGCGTCGCCTCCGCCGAGGCCTCCTCGCGCTCGCGCAGCTCGCGCCGGACCAGGAACCACCAGCCGACCGGGACGCCCGCGGCGAACAGCCACCACTGGATCATGTACGCGAAGTTCAGCGGGGCGTCCTCGGTGCCCGGGTCGGAGATCTGCTCCGGGGAGCCGCCCTTCGGCGCGGGCGCCGTCTGCTCGATGTAGCCGCCGAGCACCTGCGCGCCGAGCCGGTGCGCCTCCTCGGCGCTGTTGATCAGCATGATCTGCCGGTCCGGCAGGCCCTTGACGTTCTTGATGCCGCTCGCCGCGGTCGTCTCATCGGCCATCAGGCGCCCGGTGACGGTGGTGCGGCCGGCCGGCGGGGCGGGGATCTTCGGAAAGGCGGTCTGCGCGCCGTTCGCGGGGATCCAGCCGCGGTTGACCAGGAGCACCTTGCCGTCGGTGAGGACGAACGGGGTGAGCACGTGGAAGCCGACCTCGCCGTCCTCGTTGGTCCGGCGCCGGACCACGACCTGCCTGGCGGTGTCGAAGGCGCCGGTCGCGGTGACCGTGCGGTACCTCTCGGTCCGGGTCACGGCGTGCCCGGGGGAGGACAGCTCCTCGACCGGGACGGGCTTGGCGTGCAGGGCCGCCGACACCAGGTTGTTCCGGGCGGTGCGCTCCTGATACCGGTGCTGCTGCCAGAAGCCCAGCCTGATCATCGTCGGGATCAGCGCGATCGCGACGATTGTCAGGATCACCCACTGGCGGGACAACAGGAAGCGGTAGCGATGCACCCCACGACGGTACAACCGGGCCGCGGGGTGCAATCGGGCGGGTACCGGGTCACACCCGGTCCACGATGCCCGTCTTTCCCTCGGCACGGGCGCAGTGGGCGCCGCAGTAGAACTGGCCGTCGGCCTCCACGCCCTGGCCGATGATCTGCACCCGGCAGTGCTCGCAGATGGGGGCCATGCGGTGGATCGCACAGGAGAAGCAGTCGAAGACGTGCACGGAGCCCTGTGCGTGGACCTCGAAGGTCATTCCATAGTCATTTCCGCAAACTTCGCATTTCGCCATGCGCCACAGGGTGAGCCGTCGTCGGTGCGGGGGCGAGCGGTCGGCGGGTGAGTCGTGTGCCAATCACCCATTCGTACGATCACTTCGCCCGGGGGTCACTCGCGCGCGGGGCCGCTCGCTCGCCCCGTACGATCCACTCGTGCCCGGGGTGGATCGAGCGCGGGGTGGATCGAGCGCGAGGTCGGCCGCTCGCCCCGTGGGGTCACTCGCCGGTGGGGTCACTCGCCCGTGGGGTCACTCGCCGGTGGAGTCACTCGTCCGCGGGCTCGACGTCCCTGAGCAGTTGCCCGAACGCCGCTTCGTCGACGATCGGCGTGCCGAACTGCCGCGCCTTCACCGTCTTGGAGGTGCCCGAGTCCGGGTCGTTGGTCACCAGCAGGCTGGTCAGCCGGGAGATGCTCGACGCCACGTGCAGCCCCGCCTCGGTCGCCCGGTCCTCCAGCAGCTCCCGCTCGGTCGAGGTGTCCCCGGAGAACGCCACCCGCATGCCCTGTTTGAGGCGTCTGCCGTCTTCGTAGCGACCCGGGTTGGGATAGGGGCATGCGGGCCTTTTGCGGGAGGGGCGCCAACTGCCGGACCGATAGCCGCCGTAGCCGCCGTAGCCGCCGTAGCCGCCGGACGACTGCCGGGGCACCGGCGGGTCCGACCACTCCGTCAGTGGGCGGCACTCCAGCAGCGGCAGCCGTACGCCGCTCGCCGCCGCGGCCCGCAGGCTGGGCCGGAACGCCTCCGCCAGCACCCGCGCGTCGTCCAGCGCGTGGTGCGCCCGCTGCTGCACCACCCCGAAGTGCGCCGCCAGCGACTCCAGCTTGTGGTTGGGCAGGGGCAGCCCCAGTTCCTTCGACAGCGCGATGGTGCACAGCCGCTGCCGCACCGGCGCCTCGCGCTGCACGCGCGCGTACTCGCGGGCGATCATCTGCCAGTCGAAGACGGCGTTGTGCGCGACGAGCACCCGGTCCGCCAGGCGGGCGGCGAACTCCTCGGCGACGTCCGCGAACAGCGGCGCCCCCTCGAGCACCTCACGCGTCAGACCGTGTATCCACACCGGTCCCGGATCGCGCTCCGGGTTCACCAACGTGTACCAGTGGTCCTCGACCTCACCGCGCGCGTCCAGCCGGTAGACGGCCGCCGAGATGATGCGGTCGTGCCGGGCCAGGCCGGTGGTCTCCACGTCAACGACCGCGTATCCCTGCGGATACGCGGCCGGCCACTGGGTGGGGGAGGACACTGCGGTCGCACGGTCTTCGAGCATGGTCACTGAGGATACGGGCCACGACCGACAGTCCCCTCCCCCAGGTGCCGACGGCCCGTCCCCGGCTCCCGCGCGTCCGCTCGGCCGCCGCACACGCGTGCGTGGCCGCGAACGGGGGGGACGGAGGAAGGGTTCGCCGGTCCGGGTAGCGCCAACAGGGGGGGCGCACCAGGGCGCGTACGGCCGCCGCGAACAGCCCCCCGGAGTCCACCGGGCGGGCCGGCGCGCGGGCAGCACCATCGGCTCTGTCAGGACCCGCTCGCGCAACGGCACATGAGGAGCCCTCAAAAGAGTGCGCGCCGGAGACCGGCATTCACCGAGCAGGGCTCCGGGTGCCCGGCCCGCCGGACCACAGCCGCGGGTGCGGTGACGCGGGCCCCGGCGCCCTCGGGGGAGCGTCGGTGCGGCACAGGTGCCGCCGGGAGTGCGATCCTCCGTGCTGTGATGGAACCGACCCACGACGAGACCCACGGGGGCGCGCTCGGCTCACGCCTGAACTGGCTCCGGGCCGCGGTGCTGGGAGCGAACGACGGCATCGTCTCCACCGCGGGCCTCGTCGTCGGCGTGGCCGGGGCGACCCAGAGCCGGGCCGCCCTGCTCACCGCCGGACTGGCCGGGCTGCTCGCCGGGTCGATGTCCATGGCGGCCGGCGAGTACGTCTCCGTCTCCACCCAGCGCGACTCCGAGCTCGCCGCGCTGGCCGTGGAGAGACGGGAACTGCACGAGCAGCCCGAGGCCGAACTCGAGGAGCTGACCCAGATGCTGCGGGATTACGGCTTGTCCCGGGCGGTGGCCCGGGAGGCCGCCGAGCAGCTCACGGAGCGGGACGCGCTGCGGGCCCACGCGCGCGTGGAGCTGGGCATCGACCCGGACGAGCTGACCAACCCCTGGCACGCGGCCTTCGCCAGCTTCCTGGCCTTCACCGTGGGCGCGCTGCTGCCCCTGCTGGCCATCGTCCTGCCACCGGCCGGCTGGCGGCTGCCGGTCACCGTGGTCAGCGTCCTGGCCGCCCTCGTCCTCACCGGGTGGAGCAGCGCGAGCCTCGGCGCCGCCGCACCCGGGCGGGCGGTGCTGCGCAACGCGGCGGGCGGCGCCCTCGCGATGGGGGTCACGTACGCGGCGGGCAGCCTGCTGGGCGCGGCCGGGGTGTGAGCGGCGCAGGGCGCGCGCCGGCGGTCGGGCCGGGCCGCCCTGGGCGCACGCCGTCGACCGCGTACCGTGAGGTGGGCTCGACCACCCCCGAGCGCACCGCACCACTTCGCACGAGAGGGACCCTCGCCATGCGCGCCACCACCATCCACGCTCCGTACGACATGCGCGTGGAGGACGTTCCCGAGCCCGTGGTGCAGCTGCCCACCGACGCCGTGGTGCGGGTGCTGAGGGCCTGCATCTGCGGCAGCGACCTGTGGGCCTACCGCGGTGAGGCGGCGCGGCAGCCGGGGCAGCGGATCGGGCACGAGTTCCTCGGCGTCGTCGAGGAGACCGGCTCGGAGGTGAGCACGGTCAGGCGCGGTGACCTGGTGGTCGCGCCCTTCATGTGGTCCGACGGCGTGTGCGACTACTGCCGCGAGGGCCTGACGACGTCCTGCGAGCACGGCGGCTTCTGGGGCTCCGTGGGCTACGACGGCGGCCAGGGCGAGGCGGTGCGCGTGCCGTTCGCCGACGGCACCCTCGTGCAGCTCCCCAAGGACGCCGCCTCCGACGAACGCCTGCTGTCGGCCCTGCTCACCCTCTCGGACGTCCTCGGCACCGGTCACCACGCCGCCCTCGGCGCGGGCGCCCGCCCCGGCGCCACGGTCGCCGTCGTCGGTGACGGCGCGGTCGGCCTGTGCGCGGTGGTGGCCGCCAAGCGGCTCGGCGCCGAGCGGATCATCGCGCTCGGCCGGCACGAGGCCCGTACCGGCATCGCGCGCCGGTTCGGCGCCACCGACGTCGTCGCCGAGCGCGGTGAGGCGGCCGTGGAGGCCGTCCGCGAGCTCACCCGCGGGCAGGGCGCGCACGCGGTCGTGGAGGCGGTGGGCACCGAGCAGTCCATGCGCACGGCCGTCGGCATCACCCGCGACGGCGGCGCGATCGGCTTCGTGGGCGTGCCCCACGGCAGCGGCACCGGCCTGGACCTCGGGGTCATGTTCGACCGGAACATCGCCCTGCGCGGCGGCGTCGCCCCGGTCCGCGCCTACATCCCCGACCTGCTGCCCGACGTCCTCGACGGCACGATCGACCCCTCGCCGGTGTTCGACATGACCGTCGGCATCGAGGACGTCCCCGACGGCTACAAGGCCATGGACCAGCGCACCGCCCTCAAGGTGCTGGTCACCGGCGACCGGTGACCGACCGGGACGAGCGGACCGGCACCGGCGGCGAGGTCGGCGGGCCCGGCACCGCGACCACCG